>JAZFZN010000291.1:0-2398 GCA_036475515.1 Gammaproteobacteria bacterium | reverse complement strand
AACCAGCGCGAATTCGTGCGTGGGCTCCATGAGGTCGGGGCGAATGTCATCGGTATCGGCGAGCGCCCGGCCGCCCACCTGAGCGACGACATCAAGGGCTGGCTCTCGCATTACGAGCAGGTCCCGTCGGTCGTACACGAACCATCTTTGCTCGAAGCGGTGCGCGGGATACAGGACCGGGTGTGGGTCGATCGGCTGGAAACCACGGTAGAAGCACACATCTTGCCGGTTGCCAAGGTTCGGGAGGCTTGTGGAATCCCGGGTACCTCAGTGAAAACCGCCTATCTGTGTCGCGACAAACCGGCGATGAAACAAGCTCTGCGTGAAGCAGGGATTCGCTGTGCAAACTCCACACGGGCGACATCCCCAGACGAGGCACTGGCCTTTGCCAAGAACGTCGGATTTCCGCTGATCATCAAACCAAGCGCCGGTGCCGGTGCGTCGGGAACGTACAAAGCGAACGGATTGTCAGAGCTGCGCGTAGTCATTCGGGAATGCGGCCTGGCTGAGGGACACGAAGTCGCCGTCGAAGAGTTCATCGAAGGCCACGAGGGATTTCTGGATACCTTGACCATCGACGGCGAAGTCGTTCACGAGTTCATCTCACACTACTACCCGAACGTGCTCGTCGCGATGCGGGAGCGCTGGATTTCGCCGCAAATGATTGCAACGAATCGCACGGATGCGCCCGGTTACATGGAAGTTCGCCGGCTGGCCCGCAAAGTCATCAAGACGCTCGGTATCTGCACCTCGGCGACGCACATGGAGTGGTTTTTTGGCCCCAAGGGGCTCAAGTTTTCTGAGATCGGCTGCCGGCCACCGGGTGTCGGTCAGTGGGACGTGTACAACGCAGCGAACGAGTTCGATCTGTACCGCGAATGGGCCGCTACCCTGGTGCACGGCCGGCCCCAGCAACGACCGTCACGACGGTATTCGGCCGGCATGATCGCATTGCGTCCGGAGTGCGACGGCCACATTACCGGTTACAACGGACTCGAAGGAATTCAACGGCGGTTCGGCGGCTGCATCGTGGCTTCACATCTGCCGTCACCGGGCACACCCACTCAACCGATCGAGGGCGGCTATATGGCGAATGCGTGGATGCGCGTGCGGCATCCGGACTACGACCAGCTGCGCGGCATCCTCGATACAATCGGTGAAACGGTGAAAGTCAGAGCGGCTTGACACCCAAACGGGGATCAGTGTGCTTGCATAGCGGATTAGAACTGCCGATCATTGTTTTCAACGACTCTGAGCTCCTGGAAGACGACCGGAATCGGAAATCATCTGCCGGTATTTTTTCTCGAGCGCACCGCTGACCTGGTCCCAGGAAAACCGCCAGCGCCAGTTGCCTTGTTCGGTTCCCGGAACGTTCATTCGGTGGCCGGCGCCCAGACCGAGCAAGTCCTGCATCGGAATGATCGCCAAGGATGCGCGGGACTGAAGTGCAGCACGAATGAGCGCGTCTGGCATGTCGGCCGCCTGAGATTCGAACTTGCGGTCGACCTCATCCCGTATTGCCGGCTCGAGGCTGCAATACCAAGCCTTCGCCGTGTCATTGTCGTGTGTTCCCGTGTAGACGACCGCATTCTGTGTGTGGTTCTCTGGCAGATGCGAATTATCGGATGAACCATCGAACGCGAATTGCAGAACGTGCATGCCGGGCAGGTCAAACTGACGACGCAGGTTTTCTACGTCCTCGGTAATCGTGCCGAGGTTTTCGGCGATCAACGGCAGACTGCCAAGACGTTCGAGCAGTGTTTGCAACAACGCCCCACCGGGAACCTCGCCCCATCGGCCTTCCGCGGCGGATTCTGCATCGGTCGGAATTTCCCAGCAAGCCGCCAGACCGCGAAAATGATCGAGTCGCAACAGATCGAAGCGGCGTAGTTCGTGCGCGATACGGCAGCACCACCAGGCGAAGTTATCCTCTTGCATCGCGTTCCAGTCATACAGCGGATTTCCCCAACGCTGGCCCTCGGTGGCGAAGGCGTCGGGCGGAACGCCGGCCACCGCCGCGGGCCGATCATCCGCATCGAGCCGAAACAGAGTTCGATGCACCCAGACCTCCACGCTGTCGAGCACGACGAACATCGGCAGGTCGCCGCAGAGGAGCACGCCGTGCCCGCGCGCGAACGTGCGCAAGGCCTGCCATTGTCGAGCAAACAGGAACTGCTCGAACTGGAAAAGCTCGATGTCGCTTCGATGACGCACACGCACACGGTGTAACGCAGACGGTTGGCGGTGCCGGATGTCGTGCGGCCATTGCCACCAGGGTTGATTTCTCGAATGAGACTTGAGTGCCAGGAACAACGCAAAATCATCAAGCCAGTCTCGTTCACGTTCACAAAACGCATGAAACCGGTCCTGATTCTCGCCGGTCGTCCGAAAAAACTTC
>JAZFZN010000290.1:0-2985 GCA_036475515.1 Gammaproteobacteria bacterium | reverse complement strand
ACGCGAAAAGCTGACGCGCATCCGCGAAGAACTCCAGACAGCCAATGTCCGCCTCCAGGATCTGGCACAAACCGACGCGCTGACCGGTATCTCCAACCGCCGCTATTTCGATCGAATGCTGAAGCGTGAATGGCGGATCGCCAAACGCACCGGTGCGCCGCTGTCGCTGCTGATGCTCGACGTCGACAACTTCAAGAGCTACAACGACACCTTTGGCCACCAGGCTGGCGATGAGGCGTTGCGCCGGGTTGCACACACGATCGATGGTTGTCTGCGTCGTGCCGGCGAATTCGCTGCGCGCTATGGCGGCGAGGAGTTCATCGCACTGATGAACGCCAGTGACGAAAACGAAGCATACGAGATGGGGTTGAAGATCTGCGACGCGGTGCGTGATCTGGCAATCGAGAACCCGAATGCCCCGTCGCCATTGATGACGATCAGTGGTGGTACCGCCACTGCCCGACGCGACAACGGTCCGCAGGACTCCTCGAAGCTGGTCAAGGCTGCCGACAAGGCGCTCTATGAAGCGAAGTTGTCGGGCAAGGACCGGATTGTTTCTGCGATGCACACCGACACCGGCTCGCTGCAGGTTCCGGAAGACCTCTATCCGGACCCGGAAAGCTAAACCGCGTCCAGGGGGATCTTCAGATAGCTGACGCCGTTGTCTTCTGCCGGTGGCAACTCACCCGCGCGGATGTTGACCTGAATCGATGGCAGGATCAGGGCCGGCAAGCTGAGCGTCGCGTCTCGTCGCGTGCGGATCTCGACGAACTTTTCACGGCTCGTCCCGCCCCCGACGTGGATGTTCTGTTTCTTCTGTTCTCCGACAGTTGTGACATTCATGTGTTGCCGGCCACCTCCGCCGCCGTAGTCGTGACAAATATACAACTGCGTATCGTCCGGCAACGACAAAATGCGCTGGATGGAGTCGTATAACACACCGGCATCGCCACCGGGAAAATCACAACGGGCGGTTCCGGAATCGGGCATGAACAGGGTGTCGCCGACGAACGCCGCATTCCCGATGACATAGGTCACACTGTCGCTGGTGTGTCCGGGCGTCCGCATCACGCGCGCGTCCAGACGACCGATCTGAAAGATCTCATCGTCGTGAAACAGGCGATCGAACTGTGTCCCGTCGGGGGCGAACCCCGAGTCGAGGTTGAATGTTTTCCTGAAGGTATTCTGTACCCAGCGGATACCCTCCCCGATTCCGATTTTTCCACCGGCCTGACTCTGCAAGTATTTCGCTGCGCTGAGGTGATCGGCGTGTGCGTGCGTCTCCAGGATCCAGATCAGTTTCAGCACACGGTCGCGCAAGTCTTCGAGCAGCGTGTCGGCAGCCTCGGTGTTCGTTCGTCCGGAAGCGCAGTCATAGCCGAGTACCGGGTCGATCACCGCGCAACGGCCCGTCGGCGGATCGGAAACGACGTACGTAAACGTCGAGGACTGCGTGTCGAAAAAATGACGGATATCCACTTGCATCAATACCTCCGAAAACCCTTGCCATTGGCCCATCTGAGGTGGGGTCGCTTTTGTTTCACGGCGAGAAAATTTAACCTTCTTTGTCACAGCTGGTTAGAATGGGTCCATGCGAACAGCTCCGGTCAGTTTTTTGGTGCTACTCGGCCTGGCGGCGGTCAGTACTGCAGCAGCCGATGTTTATCCCCTCCCACCGTCGGACGTCGATCTGATCGGTGCGGTGCATACGGACGTCGTTCGCAAGGACGAGACGCTGCTGGATGTGGCGCGTCGCAATGGGGTCGGCTACAACCAGATCCGTCGCGCCAATCCGGATCTGGACCTGTGGATCCCGGAACACGGCACGGACGTCGTGATTCCGTCGCGACACGTGCTGCCGGAAGGCCCCCGCATCGGGCTGGTGCTGAATCTGCCCGAGTTCCGTCTGTACTATTTCCCGGAGGCCAAAAAAGGCGCACGACCGGTCGTCGTGACCCACCCGATCAGCATCGGAAGGCAGGACTGGCACACGCCACTCGGTCTGTCGAAGATCACCGACAAGGTCCGTGACCCTTCGTGGTACCCGCCGGAATCGGTGCGTGCGGAGCATGCAGCTGAAGGCGATCCGTTGCCCAAGGTGGTACCGCCGGGGCCGGACAACCCGCTCGGTCATCGCGCGATGCGTCTTTCGATACCCGGGTACCTGATTCACGGTACGAACAAACCGGCCGGTCTCGGAATGAGGGTTTCGCACGGTTGTATCCGCATGTACCCGGAGGACATCGAAAGCTTGTTTGAAGAAGTTCCGGTAGGGACACAGGTTCGTATCGTCAACCAACCGTACAAGATCGGGCGCGCGGCGGGCACGCTGTTTCTGGAAGCACATCCACCCCTCTTCGAAGACGAAGACAACAACGAACGCGGCATGACCAAGATTACGAAACTGCTCATCGACGTCAGTGACGCCCATGCCGATGAGGTCGATTGGACCGAGATCGAACGTGCGTTCCGTTCGTCACACGGAATGCCGGTCCCGTTGAACAAAGGTCTGCCGGACGACCTGTCTGCAGAGCACCGGTAGTCGTCAGACTACCGCCGCAAAGAAATCGCACACAAAAAAAGCGCCGCAGAGCGGCGCTTTTTTAATAAGACCGTGAGGTCCTACTTACCCATTGCCTTCTCGAACGCCCGGTTCATACGAGCGGTGTTGGCATCACAACATGCTTGTGCTTTCGCTGCAGCACTTGCTGCTGCGTCTGCTGTCTGCTGTGCGCGGGAAGCTGCATTCGCTGCGGCTGAAGCTGCATCACCAGCTTCACGAGCAGCTGACATGGCTGCGTCCGCACTGGCTTTCGAGGCGGCGATGTCATCTTTAACTGCCTGCGACGTACAGCCCAGAGCAAACAGCACAGCCAGCACAAGAGCAGAAATCTTTACTGCGCGTCTCTCGATCATTTGGTGTTCTCCTTAGTTGACAATTAGACGTAGGTGGATGCACTGGAGGCGGATAGCACCTGGACACAA
>JAZFZN010000289.1:0-4953 GCA_036475515.1 Gammaproteobacteria bacterium | reverse complement strand
AACACCGTCGTCACATGCGGCGAGGTGTGCAACAGACTCTGGACCATGTGATCGGCGATGCGTTTGCGCATCTGTGTATGGGGCACGAGTTGGGCCGGAATCTCGCCGGTTTCCACAACGGATTCGGCAGGAGTTCCTTGCGGTGTCACTACATCGGTGACAACGGGTAGTACAGCCGTGTCTGGTTCCCGGGGTACTGGCTCTGGCTGGACGCCCGGCTCTACTCGTTCAGGCTCAGGCGCTTGCCATTCAATGCCCTCCGGCTCGAGTTGTGCTTCCGTTGCCGATGAGGATTCCAGCTCCAGTTCCGCGTCGGTATCCGGTTCGGTTTCGAGCACGATCTCTTCGACGGTACCGAACTCTTCGGCCTCTCCGGGAGCCGCTTGCGGTGCGGCACCCGTCTTCTGCAGGTAAGCCTGGATGTCGCGTACCGTAATCCGGCCACCACGCCCGCTACCGGCTATCTGTTCGGGATCGAGTCCGTGGTGTTTAACCAGACGCCGTACGACCGGACTCAGTTTGACACGACCAGATGTGTCTTCGTCTTCGCGATCCTCCTCCGTTGCAGGTTGTACTGAATCGGCAAATTCTCCGGCGAGTTCTGCGAGTTCCGATGCGACGGCATCGCCAGGCTGCAAGCGCGCCAGCACGTCACCGGGATTGACCTCATCGCCTTCAGCGACCAGGACTTCGGCGACGATGCCGTCTGCCGGTGCCGCGACTTCGACGACGACCTTGTCGGTCTCCAGCTCGGCGACCGGTTCATGTGCCGAAACGAATTCGCCCGGTTGCTTCAACCACTTCTGCAGCACCGACGCAGTGCCTTCCTGGCTCGCATCCACGCGGATCTCAATCACATCGCTCATTTGTCAGATGTCCAGTGTTTCACGAATTGCACTCGCGATGCGTTCCACACTCGGGACGACCGATTCTGTCAATAACGGATTGTGTGGGCTGGGCACACCCGGCATCGCCACCCTTTTGATCGGTGCATCCAGATCGAAAAATCCCTCATCCGCGACGATCGCCGCGATTTCGGCACCAAATCCTGCTGTTTCGTTGTCCTCGTGTACGATCAGACAACGACGTGTGCGTTTTACCGATTCGAGCACTGCGTCACGATCCCAGGGCATCACGGTGCGCAGATCCAGGATATCCGCGCTGGCGTTTTCTTTGTTCGCCGCCTCGTCGCAACGCGGAACCATCCCGCCCCAAGTCACGATGGTGATGTCATTACCTTGCGTAATGCGTTTCGCTTTTCCAAAAGGAATTACATAGCGATCTCCAGGATACGGCCGGCGTGCCCAGGGGTCGTCGAGCATCGACCGGTGTTCGAAGAAAATCGTCGGATTGTTGCCGCGCAATGCCGTGCGCAACAAACCCACCGCGTCTTCCGCATTGGACGGCATTGCGACTTGCCAACCGATCGAATGCGCCCATTTCACTTCGTTGGTCTGGCTGTGCCAGGGATCACCGCATTTGAAAAACCCACCCGGGATGCGCACGACGATCGGGGCGGCAAAACGGTTGTTCGTTCGCCAGCGCATCGTGCCGCAATCGTTGAGTTGTTCTTCTGCGGGATCGGCGTATTTGCGGAATTGGATTTCCGGTACCGGCATCAGACCGGCCAGCGCCAAACCGACGGCTCGACCGATGATGCCCTCTTCAGACAAAGATGTGTCGAACACACGATCTTCGCCATATTTTTCCCACAAACCCATCGTCGCGGCGTGTACGCCGCCTTTCGGCCCGACATCTTCACCGAATACGAGCAGCTTCGGGTTGGTTTCGAGTTCGTGATCGAGTGTCCGGCGTATGGCCGTCAGCATGTTCGTTCGCGTCGGCTCTGGTTCCGGGATTTCACTGCTGTCCGGAAACTCGTGTCCTTCCGGATAAAGACCGCCCTGCTGCTGCAGTTCCGGACTTCCATCCTCCGCCGTTTCGCAGAACACATGACGTGTGATCGTCGCCGGATCCGGTTCATCGCGGTTCAGTGCGGCCCGGAGTGCCACCATGATGTCTTTTTTGACTTGCCCCTCGAGTTCTTCCCAGTCTTCGCGGGAAAACACCTCCGGAATCAGGAACTGCTTCAGTTTCGGCAATGGGTCGCGCACCCATTCCGCCTGTACGTCTTCTTTTGGTTTGTAGGCCTGCGTGTCCTGGGCGGAGTGTCCTTCCAGACGTGGCACACACAACCGTATGAGTACCGGCCCTTTGTCCGAACGCGTGTACGCGACGGCTTCGCTCAACAGAACCGCAGCTTGTTCCGGCTCGGTTCCGTCACCATCGAGCACTTTGAGATTTCTGAACGATTTCAGGTTGTCCGCTATGTTGGATCCGGGCGTCTGCCGATTCGACTTCACCGAAATTCCATAGCCATTGTCCTCGATATAGAACAACATCGGAAGTGTCTCGGTGGTCGCGATCGTCAACGCCGACCAGAAGCCGTTGGTCGCGACCGATGCGTCTCCACCCAGTGCGACACCGATGGCTCCTGCCCATGACGCGTCGTTCAACATCTTGCTGTGATAGCGAATGGCCTGCGCCCAACCGACGGTCGGGGTGTACTGTGCACCGACGCCACCACACATCGGCATGACACAGGGTCCATCGCGATTCGGCATGTTGAACACGACACCAATGTCGCGACCATCACTCAACCCACCGGCACGCATCATCGGCGATGCGAACGCGTCTTCGAGCGACAAACCGAGGGTCAGGAGTATCGGTCGTGAACGGTAGTAACCGTTGGCAGCATCGCGCTTGTGCGTCATCAATGATCCGAGAATGATCTGTGCAAGATCATGTCCACGCGCTGAAAACTGGTACAACACGCGTTTTTCTTTCAGAAGCTTGTTTTCTTCGATAGTGTCGAGCGCACGCGAAGTCAGAATCAGATAGGCGATGCGTTTCCAGTCAATCGTGGTCGCCGAAGTTGCTCCGACCGACGGTTTGTCATTCAAAGCGACGCTCATGAGTATTCCACTCGTTTTTCTTTGAGGTTGAGAGAAGTGACCCGGCGTTCCGGTGGTGGCGGATCGATCGCTACATATCGATAGCGTTCCAGCGTCGGCAATATCCGTTCCACGACCTCTGCTACCTTCCAGTCGGTGTGTTCGCGGTGCTGCGAAACGTTGCTGCGATCCAGGTGCTGGTCAACGTACTCGTTCCGCGCGATCTTTTTGATCTGCTCCGTGAATATCCGGTCGGCGGCGTCTCCGGCTTCGCTGCGTGTGCCGAGCGTGAGCCCGAGCAGTGTACAGATGCGGGTCAGGACATATGTGCCGGAATGCCCGCGCCCCATCAGAATGACGGGTCGGTGGCGCGCAAGGGCCCGCGCCGGGGTGTGCCGGCTTCTTGATCGTTCGACAGGCATGGACCCGGCATTATACCGCCGAAGCGGCGGAACGCCCGGCCCTGGCCGGACTCAGTCTTCCTGCGAGTAGGTGATCAGCGACAGGACCGCACCGGACGGATCCTTGATCGTCGAAAAGCGGCCGACGGTCGGGACGTCGGTTGGCGGAACCAGCACTTCCGCGCCACGGCTTTTGGCTTTCTCGACACGTGCGTCGACGTCATCGACGGTGACATAGCTGCCCCAAAAATTGGGGGCGCCCATCGCAGCGGCTTCGTCGGGTTTTTTCATCAAGCCACCAATCGGTTTCTCGTTGACCTTGATGACCGTGTACTTCCCGGTCGGCATGTCCATGTCTTCCAGTTCCCAGTCGAATACCTCGCTGTAGAACTGCTTGGCGTTGTCGACATCGTCCGTCAGCAGCTCGCACCAGCTGAAAGCGCCGTTGGTTTCGAAAGCATCGCTCATGTCTCGTCCTCCACAGACCGGTTCGGCACCGGTGGTTGTTGTCGTCCGCACAGTAGACCAATTCTAGACGACTCGTAGGTATGTCGGGTTAAAGATGTGTAAAACCGGATGTGGTTAGGACAGCGGGCAACTCACTCCGGTTCCACCAAGGCCGCAGTAACCACCGGGATTTTTTGCCAGGTACTGCTGGTGATAGTCCTCGGCGTAGAAGAACTCGGATAGCGGCTCGATTTCGGTCGTGACTGCCCCGCGGTTGGCATCGTCGAGCGCCGTCTGGAAACGCACTTTTGACGCTGTGGCCTGCTCGTGCTGTTCCTCGTTCAATGTATTGATCGCCGAACGGTACTGGGTGCCGGTGTCGTTGCCCTGGCGCATGCCCTGCGTCGGGTTATGGCTTTCCCAGAAGGTGCGCAGCAGTTCGTCGTAGGAAATCTCCTTCGGATCGAACACGACGAGGACGACTTCGGCGTGACCGGTCTGGCCGGTGCAGACCTCTTGATAAGTCGGGTTCGGTGTCAGTCCGCCGGCGTATCCGACCGCAGTCGTGTAGACACCCGGGAGATCCCAGAACAAGCGTTCAGCGCCCCAGAAACAACCGAGACCGAAAACGGCCTGCTCCAGCCCATCAGGAAACGGGCCTCTCAGCGGGTGTCCGTTGACGAAATGTTTCTCAGGCACGGGCATCGCCGCGGTTCGCCCCGGCAACGCAGTTTCCAGAGTCGGCATATCGAGTTGTTTCGTTGCTGTCGCCATCGCTACAATCGGTTGGAAAACAGTGGTATCCAATAAGACCGGATCCGAGACGGAATATTTCGCCCGGATTATAGTCCCGTGCAGGCTCAGAAAAACGGCTGTAACGACCACAGCAGAAAAAACACGGCGGTCAGCGTGGCGAGCAATAGTTTCTTTTTCCAGACCAGCCGAGCCATTGTTGTAACCTCGGCATCCAACATAGCGCCCGAATGCTGAATCCAGGCTGAATGGCACACCACGCAGCTTTACGCCGGCGAACCGCTCCCTAAGGTGTCGGCCTTGGACACGCTGGTCGTACTCGGTGGCCCGATGACGTAGCGCGCTAGATCACACGCGTCGGTTGTGGTGCGAATATGATCGGTCGGTGTTTTTTGAGC
>JAZFZN010000288.1:0-6239 GCA_036475515.1 Gammaproteobacteria bacterium | reverse complement strand
TTCCGAAACCGATAAGAACCCGAACGTGGTGCTGCGTGTCGCAGCACCGGTGCCGTTACGTCGTTTGTTCGACTACCTGCCACCGGCCGGTGTGACCGCCGACCTGCTACTTCCGGGCTGCCGGGTTCGGATACCCTTTGGCAAACGACACCTGATTGGTGTCATCGTCGGGACTTCGTTTGAGAGCGAACTGCCAGCGACAAAACTCAAACGCGCCGACAGCCTGCTCGATCAAGAACCCTTGTTTGGTGAAGCTCTGTTCGAACTGCTCGTCTGGAGTGCTTCCTACTACCACCACCCGCCCGGTGAGGTGTTTGCAACGGCGTTGCCAAAACTGTTGCGCACCGGTAGCCCGGCGCGTACCGCGCGGTTTCGTTTGTCAGCGACCGGCAAGGAAGTCGACCCGGCGGTCCTGGAGAAACGTGCACCACGCCAGTTCGAAGTGTGGCAGTCGTTTCGGCAGTCTGAAGTTTTGACGCGTGATGGGGCAACTCTGGGTCAAGCGGCACGTACGCGAGCATTCGCAGCGTTACACGAGAAGGGCTGGCTCGAATCTGCGCCGGCACGGAGCGAACTGCCGACCGCGTACTCTGTTCGTCCGGGTCCGGAACTCAACGCAGATCAACGTGCCGCGGCGGACACGCTCACCGATTCGAGCGGTTCTTATCGCGCCATCCTGTTGAACGGCGTAACCGGCAGCGGGAAAACCGAGGTCTACTTCGAGGCAATCGCAAAAGCCCTGCAACGCGGCGAACAGGCGTTGGTGCTCGTGCCGGAGATCGGACTGACGCCACAGCTGATCCAGCGGTTTCGTGGCCGCTTCGATGCACCAGTGGTGGCCATGCATTCGGGACTCTCTGACGGCGAACGGCTCGCTGCCTGGCGCGATGCTCGCGACGGACGTGCCGCGGTCGTCGTCGGTACCCGTTCCGCCGTGTTCGTACCTATGGTGCGTCCCGGTGTCATTGTCGTCGACGAAGAACACGATTCGTCTTACAAACAACAGGATGGTTTCAGGTACTCGGCACGCGACCTCGCAGTGGCACGTGCCCGCCGGGAAGACGTCCCGGTCGTCCTTGCTTCAGCCACACCATCGCTGGAAACCCTGTACAACGCACAACAGGGTCGGTATCTCCGTGTTGACCTGTCCGAACGCCCCGGTTCTGCGGAGCCACCGTCGGTTCGGATGATTGACCTACGACAACACGCGACACAACAGGGTCTGTCGACACCATTGATCGCCGCGGTTCGGGAACATCTGGATGCCGGCAACCAGGTGTTGTTGTTTTTGAACCGCCGCGGTTATGCACCGACCTTGTTTTGCATCGAGTGTGGCTGGGTTGCCGAATGCCGGCGCTGCGATGCAAGACTCGTGCTGCATCGGCGTCGAGCGGAACTGCGTTGTCACCACTGCAACGCGCAGCAGGCAATTCCGGATGTCTGTCCCAACTGCGATGCCGAACTGAAACCCGTCGGTCAGGGTACCGAACGGATCGAGGAGACCCTCGCCTCACTCTTTCCCGACACACCGATCTCGAGACTCGACAGCGACAGCTTGCAACGGCGTGGAGAACTCGAACGTGCACTGGAAGACATCCGAGTTGGAAATACTCGCCTGATCGTCGGCACGCAGATGTTAACCAAGGGGCATGACTTCCCGGACCTGACGCTGGTCGGCATCATCGATGCGGACCAGGGTCTGTTTGGCACCGACTTCCGCAGCAATGAAAGGCTGGCGCAACTGACCGTGCAGGTTTCCGGACGCGCCGGCCGTGCCGAGAAACCCGGAACGGTGCTCGTGCAGACCCGTTACCCCGAGCATCCATTGCTCGAGAAACTCGTCGGCGACGGCTATGACGCA
This sequence comes from Gammaproteobacteria bacterium, assembly GCA_036475515.1. Taxonomy (GTDB): domain Bacteria; phylum Pseudomonadota; class Gammaproteobacteria; order Steroidobacterales; family JAZFZN01; genus JAZFZN01. Next base: position 4,378 of record JAZFZN010000288.1, on the reverse strand, counting down.
TTTGCGACGGCTGCGCTGGCGGAGCGCGAGGACGTCGGCTGGCCGCCACAGCAACACCTTGCGTTGTTGCACGCCGAAGCGACGAAACACGACGTGGTTTACGACTTTCTGCACGCGGCACGCCGGGCTGTACCGCGACAGACGAACGATGCCGTCCGCCTGCTCGGACCGGCACCCGCACCGATGGAACGCCGTGCCGGACGATTTCGTGCACAGTTGTTGCTGCAGTCTTCGTCGAGGAAAGCACTGCACAGCCTGCTCGATCGCTGCGCTGTGGTGTGGGAGTCACTATCGGAAGCACGCCGGGTGCGCTGGGCTCTCGATGTCGACCCCTACGATTTGTTCTAAACTGTGCGCGTTTTCAGTCTGGGCGACCGGGTCTTGAAGGCGAAGATTGCAGATGTGGTGACCACCGCGACCGAACGCGTCGTGGCAACGTTACCGGATGTCGAACTACCCACAGTGCACGTCGAACGAGCGCGCGACCGGCGTCACGGAGATTTTGCAACGAACGTCGCACTGGTTCTCGCAAAACCAGCAGGGCGCAATCCACGCGAACTCGCACAAAGCATCATAGAAGCGTTGCCGGACACACCGCTGATCGACAACGTCGAGATCGCAGGGCCGGGCTTCATCAATTTTCGTTTGAGCAATGACGCCTACCGCGAAGAACTCGAACTGATTCTCGACCGGGCCGAAGATTACGGTCGAGCCGAAGCGAATAGCCGCAAACCCGTGCTCGTCGAATTCGTTTCCGCAAATCCGACCGGGCCGTTGCACGTCGGCCACGGACGTCTTGCCGCGTACGGCGCGACGGTTGCGAATCTACTCGGAGCAGTCGGACACCGGGTACATCGCGAGTACTACGTCAACGATGCCGGCCGCCAGATGAACATCCTCGCGGTCAGCACCTACCTTCGCTATCTCGAACAACTCGGAGAACCGATCGTTTTTCCCGTCAACGGTTATCGTGGCGCCTATGTTGCCGACATCGCACGTAGCCTTGCAGACAAGCACGGCGAGAGCTTGCGACGTCCCTGGGCGGAGTTGTCGGCAGACCTGCCCGTCGACGAACCCGATGGCGACAAGGAGGCACACATCGATGCGCTGATCGCAGCGGTGCGTTCGAGCCTCGGCGAAGACGCGTTCCGCACGGTACTCGATACCGCACTGGCTGCGAACCTGGCCGACATCCGTGACGACCTTGCCGAATTCGGGGTCGTGTTCGACGAATGGTTCTCGGAACGCCGTTTGTTCGACGACAAGCTGATCGACCATGCGCTCGACGTGTTGCGCGAGAGCGATCAAGTGTACGAGCGAGGCGGTGCACTCTGGTTTCGCGCCAGCGATTTTGGTGACGAGAAAGATCGGGTCGTGGTCCGCGACAACGGCCAGACTACGTACATCGCGTCCGACATCGCCTATCACCTGAACAAGTGTGAACGTGGCTACGACATACTCCTCGATGTACTCGGTGCAGACCATCACGGCTATGTCGCACGGATGCGCGCCGGGCTCGAAGCCATGGGCAGACAACCGGACTGCCTCAAAGTCCGGCTGGTGCAGTTTGCCGTGCTGTATCGGGGTGGCGAGAAAGTCCAGATGTCGACGCGTTCCGGTGAATTTGTCACGCTGCGTGAACTGCGCGAAGAAGTCGGCACCGACGCTGCCCGATTCTTCTATGTCATGCGTTCGAACGATCAGCACCTCGACTTCGATCTCGAGCTCGCCAAGTCACGCAGCAACGACAATCCGGTCTATTACATCCAGTATGCGCACGCGCGTGTGTGCCGGATATTCGATCGTCTGGCCGAGCGGGACCTGAAATGGGATCGCAAGCACGGAAACAAAACTTTCGAATTGCTCACGGAGCCACACGAACGTGAACTCCTGTTCGTCTTGACGCGTTATCCGGAAGTACTACATCTCGCCGCGTCTAACCAGGCGCCCCAGCACCTGGTTCACTATCTGCAGGAACTGGCGACCGCTTTTCACGCTTACTACAATGCGGTTCGCATCCTCGATGATAAAAAAACACGCGACGCCCGACTGAATGTGACGGCTGCAGTCGGACAGGTCATACGCAACGGGCTCGGTCTGCTCGGTGTGTCTGCACCACAAGCAATGTAGCGATGGCGAAACGCAGGCAACGCACGAAAACGCAACAGTCTCCCGGCTGGGTCTGGATGCTCGCAGGTCTGGCGATCGGTCTTGCAGTCGCCGTCTACGTACACGTCGGCAATCAGCAACGCGTGGCCGGACCACCGTCAAAGAAACAGCAGACAGAGAAGCCACAAACTACGGCCAAAGAAGAACCGGAAACAGAAGGCACACGTTACGACTTTTACGAAATGCTGCGCGATTTCGAAGTGGTCATTCCGGAACGCGAACCGGAATTCCGTCGCGGTGTCGGTGCCGAACCGGTCACCCGTGCCGGGGAATACGTTCTACAGGCAGGTTCATTCCGGAACTACAGCGATGCGGACCGCCGCAAGGCGGAACTTGCGTTACTCGGTCTTGAATCGGAAATCCAGCGGGTTTCGGTTGATGGAAAAGTCTGGCACAGGGTTCGCGTAGGACCCGTGCGCGATCTCGCGAAAGTGAATCTCACGAAGAACCGTCTGGAAGAGGCCGGGGTCGAGTTCATCATCATTCGCGTAGGCGGATAATGTCACTCGACGAACAACAACGCGCCGTGTTGCTTGGGATCGCGCGTCGCTCGATAGACACCGGTATCGATGGTGGTCATCCAACTGCTTTGCCGGACGGCGATTACGCTGAAGCTTTGATGAAACCCCGCGGCAATTTCGTCACCTTGCGAAGCGGTCCTGAGCTGCGCGGTTGTTGCGGCAGTGTGTGGCCGAAGCGGCTACTCGCCGAAGACGTCTGGCGGAACGCCTATGCAAGTGGCTGGCACGACCCGCGTTTCCCGGTGTTGTCGCGCAAAGACGTCGCTGGCATCGGCATAGAGATTTCGGTGCTGTCCGAACCTGAACGGCTTGCGGCGACGGCCGAGGAGCAACTGTTGCAGGTTCTGCGACCCGGCACCGATGGGTTGCTTCTGGAAACGGATGATCGGCGTGTGACCTACCTGCCTGCTGTATGGCAACAACTTCCTGCAGCGGTGGATTTTCTGCTTCACCTGAAACGCAAAGCGGGCTGGCAGGACGACTACTGGTCGTCGTCCATCCGCTGCTACCGCTACGAAGTCGAATCGTTTGCCGCGTCCGCAGTGAGCTCCTAGTCTTCAGTCACGCCGATCTCGACGCCGAGTGATTTGAGTTTTCTATAAAGGTGGGTTCGTTCCATACCGACACGTTGCGCAAGCTTTCCGACCTTGCCTTCACACAGCAACAGCTGTTGCTGCAGATAGGCGCGTTCGAACTGCTCTCGCGCTTCACGCAACGGCAGGCCGAGAAGATCGCGTTTGACGAGTGGTTCGGTTTCCGGTGTTTCGGACAGGATCGCCTGCTCGACCTCACCCAGTGTGATCTCTTCATCACCACCGAGCACCAGTAACCGGTACACCATGTTTTTCAAACCACGGATGTTTCCGGGCCACGGGTAGTTACGCAAACGATTTTGAGCAGCAACGGAGAATCTTCGAAATGGAAGACCTTCCTTGTCGACGAGTACATCGACGTAGTAGTTGAGCAGATCGGGTACGTCCTCGGCGTATTCGCTGAGCGAGGGAATACGCAGAGTAATAACATTCATGTGCGATAGGAGGTCCTTGCGGAAATGCGACGAATGCTCGATGCCTGGTTGTGCTGAGCTGATGAACGTCACATCAAGTGGCAGTTCCTCGCTACCGCCGGTGTGCATGAAGCGGTGACGTTCCAACGCGCCAAGCAGGATTTTCTGGCCCGCTTCGGGCAGATCACCGATCTCGTTAAGAAACAACACGCCGCCCCTTGCCTGTTCCAGAACTCCCTGATGTACATCGCCGTTTTCTTCTCGACCGACCAACAACAGATCGGCGTTGTCGGCCGTGACGGAACCACAGACCAGGGTGACAAACGCGGCATCGGCACGTGCACTCAGAGAGTGCAGGTAGCGCGCAAAAGCTTCACGTCCGGTTCCTGCTTCACCGACAAACATCACCGACGCGTTGTGTGGTGCGACGCGACGGATCTGTTCTTTCAGTTCCTGCATCGCACGGCTCTTGCCGACCGGAGTGACCAGGGTCGGTACCAGGCGCGGTCCCGGCTTCTTTTCGCGGCCCTCTTCGAGGGCCCCCTCGATGACGCGCAGCAGTTTTGCCAGTGACAATGGTTTTTCGACAAAATCGAAAGCCCCCAGCCGCGTCGCCTCGACAGCCGTGTCGACGGTTCCGTGGCCGGACATCATGACCACCGGGCAACTGAGCCCGAAGTCC
>JAZFZN010000287.1:0-3664 GCA_036475515.1 Gammaproteobacteria bacterium | reverse complement strand
GCTTTGTACCAGCGGTCCAAACTCAACGCGTAGGCAACCGATGCAACGGCGAACAGGGCGGTAATCCCGATGATCAACCATTTCCCCTGCCATAGAATCTGCCCGGCGCGCAGCAGGTCGATCTCATCTCCCGCGCGTGCCCGCAGCGCCTCCTCAGGCATGACATAGACGACACGATCGGCGGGTACGGACGGCGTCGTGACGCCGGTGCGATCATCGGTACGTTCTGGAGTTTTTTCCATGTCGGACGATCCGGTCAGAACGAATTGATCGCTGAGACGGCGACGGCAAGGTTGAATATGACCTGTGTGACCTGTGTCCAAAGACTAAGCGGACGAATTCGGTCGGTCTCGAGTGGCACGACGATTGTGTCTCCAGTGCTGATGTCCAACCGGCCTGAACGGAACCATTTCGACCCGCCTTCAGCGAGCACGCCGCCGTTCGCACGCACGACATAGATGCGTTTCCTGTCGGCTTTGTCGGTCAGGCCACCGCTACGATCAATGTAGTCATTCCTGGAAAGCCCCGTTTCGTGCAGGTGGGAGGTCGCATATTGAACCTCCCCTAGAACGGTGACGACCTGAGTTTGCTGCGGGATGTACAGCCGATCACCGTCCTTCAGGATAAGGCCACCAATCGCGTTGCTGTCGCTCGCGATGATACGGTCCACATCAATTACGAGGCGACCAACCGGCTCAGCACCCCTAAGCTGCTGCAACAATGACTGCCCAAGCGTCAGCGCTTGCGGCGAACCGCCTTCACTCAGCGCCAGTGAAGTGAGATCACTCTCCAGTCGTTTGGCCAGCTCGTTGAGCTGTTCTCTTTCGCGGCGTTTCAGGTCTTCCCGGGTAAATATACTGCCGTCGGGGAACGACAATTCGGTCAGCCCGCCGGCTCGGTTCAATACGGAACTCAGAGTTTCGCCTCGTTTGATCGGATAGACGCCTGGAAACTGCACTTCACCGATGATCTCGATGCGCTCTTGTTCGCGCCACTGCGGGATTTCCTTGATGCTGAGAAAATCATGCGGTTGCAGGTACACGTCTGCCGCAGTAACTCCGTTCAAAACGGCCGACAAGTCGATGTCGATCAGGTCAACTTCCCGAAACTGGCCACCAATCACGGAATAACGCGTCAACTCCGCTTCGAGCGCATACGCGTCCTCCTGCAACTGTGCACCGGCACGCAGCAGATCACTGACCCTCATCTGCGGACTGAGTGGGTATTCGCCGGGAGAGCGGACCTGGCCCGAAACGTTCACAACCTGCGCGGGGTCGTCCGTTTGTGACTGCCGATGAAGCTCCTCGATAATCGGCGTGAGCAGCCGTTGCCTGTGTTCTTCGACATCCAGCACCAGAATCTGATCGCGTGCCTGAAGGGGTACATCGGCCGCCGACCCCGGCGCAGCCAGCGCCGCTTCCAGGTCTGCCGACACGACGCTGATGCGCCGGTCCCCCGCACGCTCGCGGCGTATTACCAGATAGTTGAGGTCCGCTGCCGGTCTCAGCTCCTTGACTGAGCCGATGACGTCCGTCAGGCGTATCCCGGGATACCACTGAAGCCTCCCGGGACGATAGACGTAGCCATCCACGGAAACCGTGTCCTCGAATTCGTCCAGGATCGCGGGTATGCGCAACATGTCCCCGGTTCGGATTCTGGCCGCAAGACTTGCGTTCTCGGTGAGATCGACATCGATGACCGTTCTCTCGCGCGTATGCGCAATACGCTCGAGTGTTGCCGATTTCGGATCGGCTTGCGGCGACAGCCCACCGGCAAGACGGACTAAATCCCGGATGGTTTGCTCGTTTCTCAGTTCGTATATCGCGGGTCGCTTGACCTCGCCCTCCACACCGACCGTTGCGCCAATCGGCGGGATGAATATCACATCACCAGACTGCAGACGTATGTCGTTTCGAGTGTCACCACGCAACAGCAGATCGTACAAATCCAGCCGCACAACCACGCTGCCGTCGCGTTTCAACTGAATGTTGCGCATCGATCCGTTTCGGTCCGGACCGCCGCTTGCAAACAGCGCATTCGCGATCGTCGAAAGTCCACCGACGGTGTATGAGCCGGGCTGCACGGCATCGCCGAGAACGAAAATGTGGAGCGAACGCAGTTTGCCCATCGTTACGTTGGCGCGGGTTCCGATCAGTTGCTCCGACACCGCAGTGCTGATCCGGTCCTGCAAGTCATGTAATGTGAGGCCGCTGACCACAACCGGACCGACATCGGGAAACGTGATCGTACCGTCACGGGTGACCGTAAATTCGTATTCAGCGCTGACACTTCCAAAGAGTTGAACGAGGATCGTGTCACCGGGACCGATCACGTAGTCTGACGGAACCGGTATATCGGTCACGGGCGCGAACGTGCTCGGAACATCTTCAAACAGTCGGTAGCCGAACGGCTCCAGAGCACGAGTACCGGTCGGTGCGAGCGGCAACATCGTGACTCTGACGTCGAAGTCCAACAGGTCGTGCTCGGCTTCGAGCCGGCGCGTGGCTTCTTCGACCGTCAGCCCAGCGAGATCGATGGCGCGTTTGCGAGGCATGTGCAGCCGGCCGAGCCGATCGAGTTGATAGGGATTCCCACCCACCAGTTCCAGACGTCTGAGTTCGAGTTGTTCGAGTTCCTCTCCGACAATGTCGATCTCTTCGGGAATCTCGAACTGAATCACGACCGTGGTTTCCGGTTCGAACCGTGCCTCTTCGAACTCGAACAATGCTTCCGGACCGAACTCCTCGGTTATTTCGGTTACCCCGGTCTCCCGCCCCTCTGCCGATTCGGAAGCCAGCTCACGTGCTCGCGCGCCGGACACCGCTTCCAGCAACTCACGCCGTTGCTCAGGCGGCAGGTTCTTGAACTGTTCCAGGATCTGTTCCGTCGTGGGCGTCGCGCCGGACGCTACGGCGGAGAACATCACCACCAGAATCCCGCCTGCAATACGTATCCTGTTCAACATGGGCTGGGCAGTTTCCTCAAAGGTTCCAGGTGAAATCGACGAAGCCGCGTATCTCGTCGTCGCTGGCGCCGGTCACCTTATCGTCTATGGTATCGAATTCCAGGCCGGCTCTGACAGCCCCAAAACTGAACGAGCGCGTGTGGGTGATCCCGAGCAAGAACAAGTCCTGCTTATGTGGCGCCACCGGGTTCGGACGGACGCCGCCGCGGTTCAGTTCGCCGGCCCTGAGTGTCAGGTTCCAGTCGTGCCCGTGGGCGGTCGTGAGCAGCAAACCTGCGGCTAGGGCTCTGGCATCGTTATCCAGGGTGTGTCCCATGACCCGGTTGCGATAGCGGTAACCGCTCTGGTAGATGGAGTGCTCGTAGGCAGAGTCGAAGCGTGGAGCGGACTCGTAAAACTCCAGCGTGGTGTCTGCGAGTTCCACGTGTGCGCGCCACCGACCCGACAATACTTCCGTGTCCAAGTAACCAAAGAATTCGAGTCCGGCCATGCCGATCCATCGCGACGGCAGGTTCCCGGCCTCGTCTTCCGCTGTCCACTGTGTATAAAATGCCATCGGCGCCCCGAACGGTCGTCCCCAGCGCACATCGACCGCCGCGAGCTGGTTTCCTGGCTCCTCCTCCCCCGGGATTTCACCGACGTTGTCTCGCCCGATCAACAGATTCCAAAACGTCTCCAGATCGCAGGGTCGGCCTTCAC
>JAZFZN010000286.1:0-3428 GCA_036475515.1 Gammaproteobacteria bacterium | reverse complement strand
TTTCTATGTCAATGCGACGCAACAACCGTGGGCCACCAACTATCGAATGTACGACTATGTCAACGAAGAACTGCCGACGCTTGTTAACAAACACCTGCCGATCGATCCGGAACGGGTCGGGATCAGCGGTCACTCGATGGGTGGCCACGGTGCGTTGACAATCGCATTGAAAAACCCAAAACGCTTTCGCTCCGTTTCTGCTTTTTCGCCGATCTGCGCACCAACACAATGTGCATGGGGCGAAAAGGCGCTGTCGACCTACCTCGGCGACGATCGTGAAGCATGGAACGAGTACGACGCCTGCGAACTGATCCGGCGCCAACCACTCGAGGTTCCGCTACTCGTCGATCAGGGCGCCGACGATGATTTTCTCGAAGGACAATTGAAACCGAGTCTATTGGAACAAGCCTGTGCGGACTCCGGACAGAAACTGCAACTTCGAATCCAGACCGGCTACGACCACAGCTATTTTTTCGTGTCGTCGTTCATCGGCGAACACCTCAGGCATCACCAACCCGCCTGAGCTCTTCTAGCTCATGATGTTGTCAAAACCGCTAAAGCTCACTGAGTGCTCACGCATACTCGTTTTTTCACCATCCAGTAACGGGTCGCGCGTTATCTTGATGATATCGGTCTTGCGGTCGTTCTGACCGGGGGTGGAAGTGAGCCCCGCAACGCGGGGCCCACGAGAACTGTGACGAGTTGACTCAGTTGTCTGGAGAATTGGTCAGTGGTGCGAAGTTCGCGTGCACCAGCTGCCAGTCGCCCCCTTTCTTTGCATAAACACGCGTGGACTTCGCGCTGATCGGTTCGTTTTCGCCTTCTGAGTCCTGAACGACCCCGACGAAGTTGTAGGTCAGTATCGCGACGTCACCGTAGATCTGGACTTTTGGATTCACCATGTCCGCTGCGAGCAACTTGCTGGCCCCCCGATTCAGGGTGTCCAACAGACCGCCTGCCAGGGCTTTTCCATCCAGACGCGTCGGGTAGCTCGGATTGAACTCGGTGTACTCGTCTGCCAGCGTTGCATTGATTGTTGCCGCCGGTGCCTGGTCCATTTGCGCCTGCCACTGGGCACGTGCCAGCGCCTTGATTTCATCGGCAGTGTCTGCAAAGGCAGCGGTGGAGCCCAAAACAAACACGAGCGCGCCGGCGAGGATCCCCAATCTCTTGATTTTCATTACTTTTCCCCACTAGTCTGCGTTCGGACGAACGCCAGCCAAGTATAGTCAACGCAGCGGATTTCGCCGGGGGTTCGGGAATCAGTCCATGTGTGGATAACGAAAATCCGTCGGTGGTACGAAGGTTTCCTTGATCGACCGCGGCGAGGCCCAACGAATCAGGTTCCACAAACTACCGGCCTTGTCGTTCGTTCCGGAAGCACGCCCGCCACCGAACGGTTGTTGTCCGACCACCGCACCGGTCGGTTTGTCGTTGATATAGAAATTGCCGGCTGCGTTTCTCAAACGCCGCGACAGACGAACGATTTCCGCACGGTCCCGGCAGAAAATTGCACCCGTCAGACCGTAGGCGGTCGCGGTATCGCACAAGGCCAGTGTTTCGTCGAGCCTGTCGTCTTCGTATTTGTACAAGGTCAGCACCGGACCAAAGATCTCCTCGATCATCAACCGTGAATCCGGCTCCGAAGCAACGATGACGGTGGGCTCGATGAAATATCCCTCGCTGTCATCGTGTCCGCCGCCGGCGATGATTTCGTGATCGTTGCTGTCCTTCGCAAGCTCGATATAGCTGGAGATCGACGCAAAAGCGCGTTGGTCGATGACCGCGCACATGAAATTGGAGAAATCCATCGGCGACCCCATGCGTATTTGAGCAACGTCTGCGGTCAGTCGTTCGATTGTTTCATCCCAGATACTGGCCGGAATGTAGGCCCGGCTCGCCGCAGAACATTTCTGTCCCTGGTATTCGAATGCACCACGCAACAAGGCCGTGCTCAGACCGCCTGTATCGGCACTCGGGTGTGCAAATACGAAATCCTTACCACCCGTTTCGCCGACGACGCGGGGGTAGGATCTGTAGTTTTCGATGTTTGCACCGACGTGTCGCCACATCATCTGGAATGTTCTTGTGCTACCGGTGAAATGGATGCCGGCGAGCTCGGGGCTGTTCAGCAACACATCGCCAACCGCCTTTGGCGTTTCCCCGGTAACCATGTTGATGACACCAGGTGGCAGACCGGCGGCTTCGAGCAGCTCCATGATGAAATGCGCGCTGTACATCGAGCGCTCCGACGGTTTCCAGACGACGGTGTTGCCCATCAGTGCCGGTGCGGTCGGCAGATTCGCTGCGATCGACGTAAAGTTGAATGGTGTCACCGCAAAAACGAAGCCTTCAAGCGGTCGATATTCCTGATAGTTCCAGATACCCGGCGACGACTCAGGTTGAACCGCATAGATCTGTTGCATGTACTGGACATTGAACCGGAAGAAATCAATGAGCTCGCATGCTGCATCGATCTCGGCCTGAAAAACGGTCTTGCTCTGACCGTGCATCGTTGCTGCATTTACTACATCGCGATACGGGCCGGCCAGAAGTTCGGCTGCTTTCAGAAACACCGCAGCACGGGCTTCCCACGGTGTCGAACTCCAGTCGTGCCAGGCTTCCCGTGCAGCGACAATCGCTTGCTCCGCGTGCGTTGCGTCGGCGTTGTGATAGCGACCCAGCACGTGGCTGTGGTCGTGCGGTGCACGAACATCACTCAGTACACCGGTTTCGACATTCCTGCCGCCAATCCTCAGCGGGATCTCGATTTCCGATTGGAGTTGTGTGTTCAAAACAACTTCGAGCGACCGGCGTTCGATACTGCCGGGCGCGTAGTTTTTGATCGGTTCATTGGTGGGAACAGGAACAGGAACCCTGGAGTCGATCACGGCGTGAATCCTTTGTTGTTGCTGTTTGATCAGCGTGAAAAGTGGTGTCGGAGAACACTGCTGTCGATCACAAAAAGTACTCTCCGACACCACTTTTCACCGCGCTGAAGGGCCGATATTGTAAATGATTTGGGCAGGTGAGATGTTTCAAGTCTTGATTGCGCAATGGTCCGCAAGCATGTCTTCGAGCTTGTCCAGATCGGGGATCGCGGGGCGCTCGTTGACCATACGCAAGCGCGTCAGGACCGGGCCTTCGACTTTGGCTTCAGTGTCGGTTTTCAAAGCGCCCTGGGTTACATTGACGAGGTGCGGGAAGCCTTGGACGAGAAGTCCGAAGAAGCCAGCACGCAGTTTGTTGCCGACCGCTGGAATAATTGCGACTCGCGTTCTTGTGGACGGTGTTGGCACCTTGTTACCGGTCGCCGCTTCGAATGAAACGACCGGAACCAGCCGATCGTTCCAGTCCATCTGTCCGAGCAACCAGCCCGGGGCCCCTGGAATCTGTTTCAGTTCGCTCAGGCTTGTCACTTCCGCAAT
>JAZFZN010000285.1:0-4915 GCA_036475515.1 Gammaproteobacteria bacterium | reverse complement strand
AAACCGACGGTGAAATCATAGAGCGCGCCGATCCACACATCGGATTGCTACATCGGGGCACGGAGAAACTGGCCGAAAGCAAGCCTTTTAACCAAACCATCGGCTATATGGATCGGCTCGATTATGTATCCATGATGGCCAACGAGCACGCTTACGTCATGGCGATTGAGAAGTTGCTCGGGGTGACGCCGCCGTTGCGTGCCCAATACATCCGCGTTTTGTTCGACGAGATCACCCGCATCCTGAACCACCTCATGTGGCTGGGTTCCCATGGTCTGGACATCGGAGCGATGACCATATTTCTATATTGCTTTCGCGAGCGCGAAGACTTGATGGATTGCTATGAAGCGGTATCAGGCACGCGGATGCACGCAACTTACTACCGGCCGGGTGGTGTATACCGGGACCTTCCGAACGAGATGCCCAGGTACACATCGTCGAAATGGCGCAGCAAGAAAGAGATCGAGCGGTTGAACGAGGTGCGCTCGGGTTCTTTGCTCGATTTCCTCGAAGATTTCACCGAACGCTTCCCGGCTTGTATCGACGAGTACGAAACCCTGCTCACCGACAACCGGATCTGGAAGCAACGCACCGTAAACATCGCGGTCGTCTCCCCTGAACGTGCGTTGCAACTCGGTTTCTCAGGCCCGATGTTGCGTGGTTCCGGGGTCGAATGGGATTTGCGCAAAAAGCAGCCTTACGAAACCTACGATCGCGTCGATTTCGATATTCCCGTCGGCACGAATGGCGATTGCTACGACCGTTATCTGGTGCGGGTCGAAGAGATGCGTCAATCGAATCGCATCGTCAAGCAGTGTATCGAGTGGCTGAACGAAAACCCTGGGCCGGTCATGTCCGAGCAGTTGAAAGTCGTGCCACCGACGCGCGAAGAGATGAAGATGGCCATGGAATCGATGATTCATCATTTCAAGCTGATGACCGAGGGTTACTCGGTGCCGGCGGGAGAAGCCTATGCAGCCGTGGAAGCGCCAAAAGGAGAATTCGGCATTTACATGATCTCGGATGGTGCCAATAAGCCGTATCGCGTCAAGATTCGTCCGCCCGGGTTCGTACATCTTGCTGCAATGGACGAAATGGTGCGTGGGCACATGCTTGCCGACGTCGTCGCGGTGATCGGGACGCAGGACATCGTGTTCGGCGAGGTCGACCGCTGATCGATGAGTGACGCAACATTCAACCTGTTGCCTGCGGAAGTCCGGGTCGAAATCGATCACTGGGTTGCGAAATTCCCGGAAGAAGGCAAGCGCTCGGCGGTATTGTCTGCGTTGCTGATCGTCCAGGATCACAACGGTGGTTACCTGCAGCCCGACCTGATGGATGCCGTCGCCGATTATTTGGGTCTTCCAGACATACAGGTTTATGAGGTCGCATCCTTTTATTCGATGTTCGAGACAGAACCGGTCGGCCGGCACCATGTTTCGGTATGCACGAACATCTCTTGCATGTTGCGCGGATCCGACAACATCGTCGCCTATATCGAGAACAAGCTGGGTATCAAGACCGGTGAAAGCACTTCCGACGGACGGATTTTTCTGAAGCAGGAGGAGGAGTGTCTCGCCGCCTGTACCGGCGGACCCATGATGATGGTCGGCCACGCGTTCCACGAGAATCTAACCCACGAAAAGGTGGACGAGATCCTGTACGGATTGGAGTAACGCGAATGAAAGAGAACATGCTCGCGTTCGCGACTCTGAAGTTCGAACAACCGTGGACGCTGGCGAACTACGAAAAAATTGGTGGCTACCAAGCGTGGAAGAGAGTTGTCGCAGAGAAGACGCCACAGGAAGACATTGTCGAAACGGTAAAGGCGTCGGGTCTGCGTGGCCGCGGTGGTGCCGGTTTTCCGACCGGTTTGAAGTGGTCTTTTATGCCGCGGAGCGCACCGGTACAGAAATACATCGTCTGCAATTCCGACGAATCTGAACCGGCGACCTGTCACGACCGCGATATCCTTCGGTACAACCCGCACTCGGTCATCGAGGGCATGGCGATTGCCGGTTATGCAATCGGTGCGACGGTCGGATACAACTACATCCGCGGTGAGTTTCTGGGCGAACCGGTGCCACGCTTTGAGGCGGCTTTGCAGGAAGCCTACGACGCCGGATTGCTGGGCAAGAACGTACTCGGATCCGGTATCGACTTTGATCTGCATACCTTTATCGGTGCCGGTGCGTATATCTGTGGCGAAGAAACGGCGTTGCTCGAGTCGCTGGAGGGTAAGCCCGGCAAACCGCGTTTCAAACCGCCGTTTCCGGCGAACTATGGTCTCTACGGCAAACCGACGACCGTCAACAACACGCTGACACTGGCGTCGGTTCCGATGATCCTGAGCAAAGGCGCCGACTGGTTCAAAGCGCTCGGTACCGAGAAGTCGGGTGGGCCGTGCATTTATTCGGTGTCCGGCCACGTCGAAAAACCGGGCAACTACGAGTTGCCGCTCGGGATCCGGTTCTCAGAAGTACTCGACAAGGCCGGCGGCGTCTGGAAGGGCCGCAAGCTGAAAGCGGTGATCCCCGGTGGATCATCGGTCCCCGTCGTACCCGGCGACCTGATCATGGAGGCCGTCATGGATCACGACGGCATGGCAGCAGTCGGTTCGGCGCTGGGTACCGGCGCTGTCATGGTCATGGATGAGACCACCGACATGGTCGAGATGTTGAGGCGGATATCGCGTTTCTACTACGCGGAAAGTTGTGGTCAGTGCACACCCTGTCGCGAAGGTACTGGCTGGTTGTACCGTGTGCTGACACGCATCGTGCAGGGGCGTGGCCGACAGGAAGACGTCGATATGCTCGTCGACGTCGCAAACAAGATCGAAGGACATACGATCTGCGCTTTCGGTGATGCTGCCGCATGGCCGGTACAGAGTTTCATCAAACATTACCGCCATGAATTCGAACACTACATCGATCACGGCCACAGTGTGGTCGCGGCTGCCGCGTGAACGCGATGACGGATCAGGTCAAAGTCTTCATCGACGACAAGGAGTTTGACGCGCCGAAGGGCGAGATGATCATCCGCGTCACCGATCAAGCCGGTATCTACGTCCCACGTTTCTGTTATCACGACAAGCTGTCGATCGCAGCGAATTGCCGCATGTGCCTGGTGGAAATCGAAGGTGTCGGTAAGCCATTGCCGGCCTGCGCGACACCGATTACCGATGGCATGAAGGTCTATACGCAATCCGCGTTTGCATTGAGAGCGCAACGCGCGGTGATGGAGTTTTTGCTGATCAACCATCCACTCGATTGTCCGATATGCGACCAGGGTGGCGAATGCGAACTTCAGGACCTCGCTCTCGCGTTTGGTAAAGGCGCCTCGCGCTATACCGAACGCAAACGCGCCGTCGAAGATCAGAACCTCGGCCCGCTGGTTTCGACCGACATGACTCGTTGCATCCAGTGCACGCGTTGTGTGCGATTCGGCGACGAGATCGCCGGGATCCAGGAACTCGGCACGATCGGACGTAGTGACACGATGGAAATCTCGACTTACATCGAGCAAAGCGTCGACCATGAGTTGTCCGGCAACATCATCGATCTGTGTCCGGTCGGTGCGCTGAATTCGAAACCATTCCGTTTCAAGGCACGTGGCTGGGAAATGACGCAGCATGAAACCGTTGCACCCCACGACGCGATCGGTTCGAACATCTACGCACACGTTCTGCGCGGCAAGCTGCTACGAGTCGTGGCACGCCCCAACGAAGAAGTCAACGAGGTCTGGATTTCGGACCGGGATCGTTTCAGCTATGAAGGAATTTACAGCGATGACCGGTTGAAAACGCCGATGGTCAAGCGCGATGGCCAGTGGGTCGAAACCGGTTGGGAAGAAGCACTCGAAGTAGCCGCCGACGGCATCCGGAGCGTCATTGGCGAAACACAACAAAATACGGACCAGGTGGCCGTTCTCGCGGCAGCGAACGCGACGCTCGAAGAGTTGTATCTGACTGCCAGGCTGGCTCGTGGACTCGGGACCAACCACATCGATCATCGTCTGCGCCAGATCGATTTCCGCGATCAGGAAGAAGATCCGACGTTTCCATACCTGGGGTGTGAAATCGCAGTTGTCGAACGACTGAATGCATTGCTGGTCGTCGGCTCGCGCTTGCGCTGGGAAGCGCCGTTGCTGGCACATCGTGTGCGCAAGATGGCACTGGCCGGTGGCGATGCGATGTTCGTCAATCCGCGCAGGCTTACGCATCTCTTTCCAATCGCGGCGGAGATATCCGGTGAAGGCATGGACCGCGAGCTCGGTGGCGTCCTTGCAGCCGCCGCGGAGATCACGGGCGCCGCGGTACCCGATACACTCGCGAAAACTGCGGTCGAACCAACGGCGACTCACCGGGACATCGCACGCCGATTGCACGAAGCCGATGATGGTCTGGTGTTGCTCGGCCAACTTTCGATGCAGCATTCGGGCTATGCGAACCTCAGGGCAATAGCCGCCGGAATCGCATCGCTGACCGGCGTGCGCCTCGGCTATCTGCCACCGGCGGCGAATTCGGCCGGTGCCACACTGGTCGGGGTGTTGCCACACCGCGACGCGGGTGGACGTGCGGTCGACAAACCGGGTGCAAACGCTGATCAGTTGTTGCGCGATGCGCGACGCGCTTATTTGTTGTTTGGTGTCGAACCCGAACACGACAGTGCCGCGGGTCTCGATGCGCTGGACACCTTACGTGCTGCCGAGCACGTCGTCGCGGTCACCGCCTATGTGACCGAACGAATGCGTGCCTACGCAAATGTCCTGCTGCCGATCGGCACTTTCGCCGAAACGGCCGGGACCTTTATCAATTGCGAAGGCCGTGTGCAGTCGTTCAACGGTGCAACGCAACCGGTTGGCGAAGCAAGACCAGGCTGGAAGGTTCTGCGTGTACTCGGCAACTGGCTGGGGC
>JAZFZN010000284.1:0-3863 GCA_036475515.1 Gammaproteobacteria bacterium | reverse complement strand
TCCAGCGTCAGCGAGTTGCTGGCACCACTGCGATTCCGGTCCGGCGCAACGATAGTCACAAATGCGACCGGGTCCAGCGCACGAACGAGCGTCTCGAGACCTTCGGCGCGAAAACCGTCGTCGTTGGTGACAAGAACTTTGACCAATTTCCTGCTCAAAACGGACTCCACTATACTGAAATCCAGATCGGGCGGACAGCACACAATGCGTGACGAATCAGACGACGACAAGAAACTTTTCCGCAAGTATTTCGGGAATATAAAGCGGTTGCGTGTTGACAAGACACGACCGGCTGCGTCCCCACCGAAACCGCGGGCAAGATTCTCGCGTGCGGATGAGCAAAGTGTGCTGGAAGAAAGTATCTCTGGAGAATCTTTCGCGGTTGAAACCGGTGAAGAACTCGGTTTCAGACGTGATTCTGTTCGCGAACCTGTGTTTCGGAAGCTGAAGCGCGGCCATTACAGCGTGGAGCGTGAGATCGACCTGCACGGTCTGACTTACGACGAAGCCTCACTGGCACTCGAGCAATTCGTTTCCAGCAGCCTCGACCAGGGTCTGCATTGTGTTCGTATTGTGCATGGCAAAGGACTGCGTTCGGGCGCCACCGGTCCGGTCATCAAGCCGCTCGTCGACCAGTGGCTGCGCGGCTGTTCCGGGGTGCTCGCGTTTGCGTCGGCGCGTCCCGCCGATGGTGGCACTGGTGCGGTCAACGTGCTACTGAAAACCAGAAAATGATGCTGCTACTTTCCGGCAAGACGCGCGACCAGCGCGTGCATCGTCTTTTGCGTCTCTTCGCTGAACCAGTAGTCGGTGATCTGCTCAACGGTCTTGGCGTCGACGGTGTCGAAGACAGCGACCAGATCCCGCCGCGCAAAACCACGTGTGATCGACATCGCGGCCCGCGGCAATGCGGTCAGTTTGTTTGCTTCCCGAAGGGCGTGATCGATGACTTCATCCTGCGCTACGACTCGGTCAACGAGACCTGCAGTAAGCGCATCCGCGGGACCCAGCAAAGCACCGCGAACAATCAGCCTTTCAGCAAGACGCGAACCAATCTGGCGTCCGAGCGCCTCGACGATGGTCGGTGGTACCGGCAAACCGACGGCGACTTCGTTGAGTCCGATCCGGTAATCACCTTCCGACATCACACGATAATCACAGAACATCGCCATGACGGCGCCACCTGCCGGACTGTGGCCCGTTATCGCGGCGATGATCGGTACAGGTGAAGCCGCAATGACACGATTGACTTCGAAAAAGTCGGACCAGAACCCGAGCATCGCGGGTCGGTCGAGTTCGATCAGAGTCACAACGTCGAGTCCCCCGGAAAACATCCCGGGTTGCCCGGACAACACGACGGCATCACATTCGTTCGACGCCTTGCCGAACGCATCGATCAAAGTTTTGACGAGTTTCGGATCGAGTGCATTCGCGGGTGGCCGAGAGAGCCTTATTTCGCGTATTCGCTCGTGGTCGGTGAATTCAAGCATGATCAGTCTCTTCGAACGATAGCAATTCGTGCAACACCGCCGTCGCATAGGCGCCCGGTGGCAACACGAACGTCAGTCTCAGTGTGTCACCGTCGACGACACCGCCGAATGCCCGTGCTACGACCCGCAACGCTCTGCGGGCGGCCTTGATACCGACTCGTTCCAGGCCTTCTGCAAGCACTGGGTCGCGTGCGACGACTTTGTGTTCCAGTGCGGCAGCGTCGGCTGACGGTTGTTTCCCGCCGATACCGTACATCGGACCGGTCGGGTGCAGGTCGAGTTTCATAAGACGTTCGGCCAGCGTGGAGTCGGGTTCGACGACGTCGAAAAGACTGTTGGTGCCGTCGAGCAGTGCTATGTCACCGGCTATGAGCCGGTTCCACTCGCCGTGCACAACGCGTTCGGCGAGGACGTTATTGAACAGATGAGCACGTGCAGCGGAGAACAACAAGCCACGCTGGAATCGGTCCCGTGGCCAGCGGCCATCGCGACACGCCGCACGGGCGCGTGTCAGGTTACTCTGATTGCGACCGAAACGTTGCGGACCGAAGTAATTCGGTACGCCCTCGGTTGCGACGTGTGCCAGACGCGGTTCGAGACTGTCGATCTGGCCGGACAAATGGCGGATGACCAATTTGAACTCGTTGGACTTCAGCGCGCCCCGTTGCAGTTTGCGACGATGGCGTCCGGATTCGAGAACGCGGATACCTTCGCCGAGGCCGCTCCAGTCGGGCTCGGGTTTGTTGCCGACACGTATCGTGAAGTACTGCCGGACCCGCGCGTGACGATCTTTTATTCCGGCGTAGCCAACTTCCCTGGCGTGGACACCGCTGACGCGCGCGAGTTCGCGTGCGACCCAAGCTGTATTCTGCCCGGTCTTCTCAACGTGCAAAAACAGGTGTTCGCCGACGCCTTCCGGTCCAAAGCCCAATTTTTCACAGACCTGGAAATCGTCCGCGGAGACACGAATGCGTCCCCGGACCAAGGGTTCACCATATGCGCGGGGGCAATTTGTCAGCGCGTCTTTTGCGGGCACCTCACCCGCCGTTGCGGCGGCGGTCATCGTCGACTTCAGCGTGGATCCGGATCCGACACGTCGTCCGATAACGGCATCACCTGATAATAGGTCTCGGCTTCTCCGACCATGCCGAGTTCGGTCCTGGCGCGTTCCTCTATGGCATCCAGACCTTCCTTCAGGTCGCGGACCTCAGCGACGAGCGCCCTGTTCCGGTCGGCGAGAACCCGGTTTTCGGCGTGCTGCGATTCGATCGCCCTGTTCAGTCGCCAGACTTCGCGCGCACCGTGATCGGATACCCACAGGCGATATTGCAACCCGATCAACAACACAACCAGAATCGCGATAATCCAGCGCATCTCAGCTCCGTGGCTTCACCCCAAACGCATCCATCCCGGCATAGGATGCCGCGTCCCCGAGGTCCTCTTCAATCCTCAACAGCTGATTGTATTTCGCCAGTCGGTCCGACCGTGACAGGGATCCGGTCTTGATCTGGGTCGCAGAGGTGCCGGCGGCGAGGTCCGCGATCGTGCTGTCCTCGGTTTCGCCCGATCGATGCGACACGACGGCCCCGTAGCCGGACCTGTCGGCCAGCGCGATCGCGTCCAGGGTTTCGGTCAGTGTCCCGATCTGGTTCGGCTTGATCAAGATCGCATTGGCAATCTTGCGATCGATGCCCCGTTTCAAAGTCGCCGTGTGTGTGACGAACAGATCGTCGCCGACCAGCTGCACACGGTCTCCGAGTCTTTCGGTCAGCAATTGCCAACCGTCCCAGTCGTCTTCGGCCATTCCGTCCTCAATCGACAAGATCGGGTAGCGGCCAGCCAGGTCCTCGAGATAGGCCACAAACTCCGCGGCGTCAAAAGATCGTCCCTCGGACTCCAGACGATAGACCCCGTCGTCGTAGAACTCGCTGCTGGCGACATCGAGTCCGAGCAGGATGTCTTCACCGACGTGATAGCCAGCAGCATCGATTGCTTCGAGAATGGTTTCAAGCGCCGCTTCGTTGGAAGGCAGGTCAGGTGCGAAACCACCTTCGTCGCCGACGGCCGTACTGAGACTGCGTTTGCTCAATACGTTGGCCAGCGCATGAAAGACCTCACAACCATAACGCAGCGCCTCGCCAAAGGACGGTGCACCTACGGGTAAGATCATGAATTCCTGGATGTCGACGCTGTTGTCGGCGTGCGCTCCGCCGTTGATGATGTTCATCATCGGCACCGGCAAGACCGTTTGGTCGGTTCCGGACAATCCGGCCAAATAGCGGTACAACGGTTCCGTCCGTTGTGCAGCGACAGCGTGTGCCGCGGCAAGGGACACGGCGAGGACCGCATTGGCACCGAGTCGGCCCTTGTTGT
>JAZFZN010000283.1:0-3273 GCA_036475515.1 Gammaproteobacteria bacterium | reverse complement strand
CGGGCGCGTCCCGAAGCCCGTTTCGCACCGTTCTATGCCGACACCGGCAACATAGCTGCCGATACCGTTCAGCTTTCAGGCTTTGAAGCCGCGGCGGTGAGTGGCAGCAGCTGGATACAGGGTGAATGGATTCAGTCGAAAGTCGATGCATCCGCACTGGCGGACCCCAGATTCGACGGGATCTATATCGAGGTCGGTCGTTTTCTGACCGGCGAGACACGCTTCTATGACCCCACACAGGCCGTTTTTGGTCGGCTCAGACCGAATAGTATCTACAAAGGCGGCAACCCATTCCGAAAAACCGAAGACCGCGGCGCATTCGAAATCACCGCGCGTTTTTCGACCATCGACCTCAATGACGGCATAATCCAAGGCGGTGAAATACGTGATCTCAGCCTGGGTTTGAACTGGTACATCGACGAAGTGAACCGCGTCATGCTGAACTACGTCCACTCCGACCTGCGCAATGTGGGGAAAGCCAATCTGATCCTGTTGCGGTACCAGTTCAATCCGTGATCAGACAACGGTGTTCCGTTTCTTCCGCGACGCCGAGAAACCCCAATACGCGCCCTTCCAAATACCTATAAAAAGGATTCCACCGCAAGCGCAGCATGTCCGCCGCCGGAATCTGCAGAACGCCGCGTTCACCACGCAGATCCATCGTACCGATCTGAATGCCGGGGCTTTCCACGTCTTCATCCGCGCCGTAGAGCGGATCGTCATAGGGAAACGGCAGCGCAACATGCGACATTGAATAGATCCCGTCCGGCCACTCCAGACCCGTCGCGACTTCCCGGACCAACTCGCCGCCGGCACGAGTGCAACGAATCACCACGCGGCGGCTGTGGTGGTTTTCGTTCATCAATAGCTGCAGATCAAAGTGCCGCTCGCGATCTGCGAACATCGTGCGCAGTGTTTCCAGAGGATCGTGACTCAAGATCTGTTCGATCTCGGTCTCGCGATTCAAATCGAACAGCACCAGTTCGCTTGAACCCAAGGGCAGTCGCATGAATAGATCGCCGATCACGGCAGGGGTCGAAACCGTCGCGTCCACGACGGACTGAAACGCCAGCACCGGTGGAAACCGCTCCAGACCACCATCGCTGCTCAGGTTTTTCAGATCGTTTTGAACCAGGATTGTGAGCCGACGCGCCAGGGTCGCGGCATTGACCGCAAACGATTGGTACTTGTACGGGTCGTATTCCGGCAGGATTGCGTTCCATGCGAGTTTCCGCAGCCCGAGCAGACGACCCAGTCGTTCCTGCCACACGGCAAACACTGCGAGCTCGGAAATCCCGATCGCAGGTGAAATCAGCACGAGCCGGTCGGTCATCGGCAGATCGGGATCTTGCAGTGCAGACAATGTGTAGTGGATGGACAACGGGGCACCGTTCGAATAACCCACCATGTACAAGGGTCGATCGTCGGCCTGGTCGCGCAGATGAATCATCGCCAACCGGACTGCTGCGGCCATGTCTTCCCAGGTGACCGAAACGAGACCGACCGGTGCGGTGCCGTGACCGGGCAGTCTCAGACCGATGACATAGACGCCCTCCCCGTGCAGACGCTGGCCAAGATTGCGCAGGCTGTACGGCGAATCCGACAGCCCGTGCAACAACAACACACCGGCAACCGGTTCGTCGGCCTCGAACACAAAGCTGCGATTCCAGTTGCTCGGCCAGCGCTGTGGATCAGACTCGCTGCCGCGGTAGAAACGGTTGATCAGACGGCGGTCGTTCGCTTCGATGCCCTCGTAGACGAGCTCGTCGAGCTGATCAAACAGACGATCTTCGAGCGCCAGGTATTCTTCGAAACTATTGACGTCGCTCTTTGTCGTGAACTCTTCGTCGAGCTCAGCCGTGTGCCAGATCTTCAGATCCGGGCGGTTTTCCAGATACAGGACGAATCCGATCAGCAACACGACGATCGCGCCACCGAGTGCGTAGAGGACCGCTTCCGCGATTCGTTTCAGAGTGCCGACCACAACGGTGACAGTGTAACCAAGCGCAGCTTTGTTATGCTCGCCGGATGACAACAGGCGACAAATCCGTGGCCACCGCTTCCGTCGCTGCTTACCAGGAACTGCAACCCGACGACATCCTCGGGTCCGTGGAGAGTCTCGGTTACCGGCCCGACGGACGTTTCCTGGCGCTGAACAGTTACGAAAATCGCGTGTACCAGATCAATCTCGAGGATTCAGAACCGATCGTCGCAAAGTTCTATCGACCTGGCCGCTGGAGCAATGACGCGATCCTCGAAGAACACGTCTTCTCGATCGAGCTGGCCGAACAGGAAGTCCCGGTTGTCCCGCCACTCGTCCACGACGGTGGCACCCTGCACAAACACGACAAGTTCCGGTTTGCGGTATACGAACGCCGTGGCGGCCGCACGCCCGAGCTCGATGATATGGACTTGCTGAACCAGCTCGGACGCTTTGTTGCACGCATGCATCTGCTCGGCCAGACACAGGACTTTAAATATCGGCCGACACTCGACCTCGAGTCTTACGGAACACGATCGCACCAATATCTGATGAACAATGGATTCATACCGCTCTATCTCGAACCGGCCTACACGAGCCTGTGCGACGACCTGTTCGACCGAATCCGTAACTGCCACGCCCTCGCCGGAGACACGAGACAGATTCGCATCCACGCGGACTTTCACCCGAGTAATGTTTTGACGACCGACGACCTTGTCCATATCGTCGATTTCGATGACGCTCGCATGGGACCGGCAGTCCAGGATCTGTGGATGTTCCTGTCAGGCGACCGTGAGGAACAAACACCTCAACTGGAAGAGTTGCTCGAAGGCTACACCGAGTTTCGTGAATTCGATGCACGCGAACTGCACCTGATCGAAGCGTTGCGCACATTGCGGATTATGCATTACGCAGCCTGGCTTGCACGCCGTTGGGAAGATCCGGCGTTCGAAATCGCGTTCCCGTGGTTCAATACCCAACGCTATTGGGAAGACCACATACTCGCACTACGCGAACAGGTCGCGTTGATGGAGGAACCACCGCTGGCATGGGGTGGTCATCGCTGATTCCTGTCATTCTGGGCCTATAAGATCCTTCGCTGCGCTCAGGATGACAGACTGTCATTCCGAGCCCGCGCAGCGGCGCGAAGAATCTTTGGTTAGAATGTCGCTCCCTCTGACAACGGGCGAATCCATTGTCTGGCGAAAACGACATCCGCGCTGAGTTCGAACACGTTGACCGCGACGACAAAGGTGTGATCGACCTTGAAGAGTTTTCTGAATTGCTTCGGT
>JAZFZN010000282.1:0-7242 GCA_036475515.1 Gammaproteobacteria bacterium | reverse complement strand
TCGCGATCGAAACACCCGAGTTCCCGATCCGGCCCTAGATGTCCGGACGCGGATCCGGATCCTCGCCGTACAGGGTGACCGAATCAAAAGCGGTCGACAGACGGGTTGCCGGCTGACCACCGGCCAGGTAGTGGAAGCGCCGGTTGGTGCGTTCAGGTGTTCCTTCACCGGCGAACATGCGTGCCGGGTCTTCCTGTTCGCGGCGGTACGGATAGACGCCGGACGTATACGGGTACGACCCCGGCAGGTTCTCCTTCAACAGAAACCTGAGGATCTCGCCCCAGTCGGACAACCGCGGCACGGCGATTTTCGGAATCTCCAGGTGACTCAGGGATTGTGTGTAGTTGTCACCGGTGATCTCACGACCGCGGACGGTATAGGAATAGTTCGCGGCCCGTACGGCGTCGACACGAGCAGGCCAGCCACGCAGAAGTTCGAGACCATCTGAACCGACATCGGCCAGCGCTTCGTTGTACTGCCGGTACAGAGCCAGACGGGTCGCGTCAGCGTCGCCGGAGCTGTCGTCGATGCGTTCCAGCGGTTTTGGCAGGCGTGGATCTTCGAGAGCCTCCAGCGCCTGATAACAAGCGTGTGCAAGTGCGGCAGCCTGTGCCTGCCGGGCGATCCGATTTTCGATAGAACGTCCGTTTTCAGCGATTTCCGCGAGATAGCGAACGCGTGGACCCGGAATGATCGCCTGTTTCGTACGTCCTTCGGCGAGTGGTTCATCCAGCATCCAGGCATCGGTCCCGCTCTTTTCGTTCAACAGCCGACACAGCTGCGCAAACAGACGGTTGACACCGGGATCATTGAACTGGCTCGCAATGGTTGGATAAACCGGTGTTTCGTCGTCCGGTGTGGAAAACGCTTTGTGGTTGCGTTTCCACTGTTTGCGCACATCGCGCAAAGCGTCCTCGGAACCACGTTTTTCAAACTTGTTCAGCGCGACCAGGTCGGCAAAATCCAACATGTCGATCTTTTCGAGTTGACTCGCAGCGCCATAGTCACTCGTCATCACGTACAGCGACAGGTCGACGAGGTCGGTCACTTCGGTATCGGACTGCCCGATACCGGCTGTTTCGACGACGATCAGATCGAAACCGGCATATCGAAGGAACGCGAGCGCATCCGCCAGAATCACGCTGGTTGCCAGATGTTGCCGGCGTGTCGCGATCGACCGCATGTAAATACGCCCTGCCGACAGGGTGTTCATGCGAATCCGGTCGCCCAGCAGTGCACCACCGGTACGGCGCCGCGTCGGGTCGACTGCGACGACCGCAATGTTTGCCTCCGGCAAATGCCGCATGAACCGGTTCAGGATTTCGTCGGTCAATGAACTCTTGCCGGCACCACCCGTCCCGGTAATCCCGATTATCGGTGGATCGTTTTGCGTCTCCGCCCAGGTTTTTTTCAGCGCTTCGACCCGTTCTGGATCGTCGACGGACTCTTCGAGCAGGGAGATCGTCTGCGCAATCTGGACATGGTCGGACGGTGTGACGGGACGGGGTTGCAGAGCCGGTGCCTGTGTCGCACGCGTGCGGGCAAAGACGTCGTCGATCATCCCATCGAGGCCCATCTGCATCCCGTCTTCCGGCGTGTAGATTTTTGAAACGCCGTAAGCCTCCAGTTCCTCGATCTCGTGTGGAGCAATCGTGCCGCCACCACCAACCACGACGGTGATGTGTTCGGCGCCACGCTCGCGCAACATATCGACCATGTACTTGAAGTACTCCACATGGCCTCCCTGATAGGTGCTGCACGCGATTCCGTGTGCGTCTTCCTGGATCGCGGCATCGACGACTTCACCGACACTGCGGTTGTGACCGAGGTGAATGATTTCGGCGCCATGGGACTGCAGAAGACGGCGAATAATGTTGATTGCGGCGTCGTGGCCATCAAACAACGACGCCGCCGTGACGAAACGCAACGGCAAATCGTGTTGTGGCTCAGAGCCTGGCACGTGTTCGGCAGCAGTACTCATCACGTCTCCTGAAACTTCGTGATGCAAAATCGGCCCATTATACCGGTCCGGTCCGTCCATCAGCCTGACTGTTGCGCTGCAGCATCCCCCCCGGGGACGTGGTGGGCAGAGAAACGACCAGTGCGTATAATGCAGCGCCGTTCCGCCGGCCCCGTGGTGTTGACGGATGCCACGACGGCAGCGTACCCCCAGCACTCTTTTCGCCGGAAGCTGCATGAACCTGCTCCGCGTCGGCATACGACGCCACCGGGTGCGGGACCACCGAATATTTTGGAGGAGTTTGATGAAGGACCTGTTCGAGAGGATGTCGGACCGCGGCCACGAACAAATAGTGTTTTTCCAGGACAATCACAGCGGTCTGAAGGCCATCGTCGCGATCCACAACACGGTACTCGGTCCGGCACTCGGTGGGTTGCGCATGTGGCCCTACGCCTCTGAGGAAGAGGCGCTGGAGGACGTGCTGCGGCTCTCGAAAGGAATGACCTACAAAGCTTCGGTCTCCGGCTTGAATCTCGGTGGTGGCAAATCGGTGCTGATCGGAGATCCGGAGAAAGACAAGAGCGAAGCACTGTTCCGTTCACTCGGGCGGTTTATCGGTTCACTGGGTGGACGCTACATCACGGCGGAAGACGTCGGCACCACGGTCGACGACATGGAGCACATCTATCAGGAAACAGATCGCGTGGTTGGCGTGCATCCCGTGCATGGCGGCTCGGGCAATCCGTCACCGTTTACCGCCTACGGTACGCTGCGTGGCATCCTCGCCTGTCTGCAACGCAAGTACGGTCACGAAGAACTCGGCAAACTGACTTTTGCAGTTCAGGGCGTCGGCAGTGTCGGTCATCATCTGGTCAAGCACCTGCGTGACGGCGGTGCCAAGGTGTTCGTCACCGACATCAACGAAGAACGGGTCCACCAAGCCTGCGACGAACACGGCGCCGAGGCGGTTCCACTCGACGAGATCTACGACGTCGATTGCGACGTCTTTTCACCGTGTGCAATGGGTGGCGTGATCAACGAAAACACCGTTCCTCGTCTGAAATGCGACATCGTCGCCGGCGCGGCGAACAACCAGCTCGAATCAGGCGAATGGGGCAACGAACTGGAAAAACGCGGAATCGTCTATGCCCCTGACTATGCGATCAACGCCGGTGGCCTGATGAATGTTGCCATCGAACTGCAGGGCTACAACCGGGAACGTGCGTACCACATGGTGAGTCTGATCTACAACATCATCGAGAACATTTTCCGGATCGCGGACCGCGACGGCATACCGTCCTGTCAGGCGGCCGACCGGCTGGCCGAAGAACGGATCCGCACCCTCGGAAAGACCAAACTGCCGCACACGAAACGGTTCAAAGACCGTCTCTCGGGCCGCAAGCCCCATAGTACTGAGCAACCCTGAACATTCCGCCGGTACAATGGCAACTCCGAAAGCAGCTATCGAACCCGGATACAGCGTGAGCGTATTCAACACGCGACTGAACGACGACGTCGATCTGCTGCGCGATACGGTCAGACGTTTCGCAGAAGACGAGATCGCACCACGTGCCGAAGCGATCGACCGGGACAACGAGTTCCCACAGGATCTGTGGCGCAAGTTTGGTGACCTCGGTGTGTTGGGCATAACGGTTGATCCCGCATACGGTGGATCGGGTCTCGGCTATCTGGCGCACGTCGTGGCGATGGAAGAAATCTCCCGCGCATCGGCGTCGGTCGGTCTGTCCTATGGCGCCGACTCGAACCTGTGCGTCAACAACATCTTTGTGAACGGCAACGAACAACAACGACAGAAATTTTTGCCAAAACTGTGCTCTGGTGAATGGGTAGGCGCACTGGCGATGTCAGAATCCGGTGCCGGTTCTGACGTTATCGGCTCGATGACCTGTCACGCCAAAAAGAAAGGCAATGTCTGGGTCGCCAACGGTTCCAAGATGTGGATTACGAACGGACCCGAAGCAAACGTCGTACTGGTCTATATGCGTACGGGGCCGAAAGAAGCCGGATCGAAGAGCGTTAGCGCGTTTGTCGTCGAAAGGGACACACCCGGTTACTCGACCGCGCAGAAACTCGACAAGTTCGGCATGCGTGGCTCCAATACATGCGAGTTGGTATTCGACGATTGTGAGATTCCGGAAGAAAACGTACTCGGCGAGGTGAACGAAGGTGCCTATATGCTGATGCGTGGGTTGGATTCGGAACGCCTGGTGCTGTCCGGTGGACCGATTGGCATCATGCAATCCTGTATGGACCAGGTTCTTCCGTACATCCACGAACGCAAGCAGTTCGACAAACCGATCGGGACCTTTGGGGTAATGCAGGCAAAAGTCGCCGACATGTACACGGCGCTGCAGGGGTCGCGCGCTTTTGCGTATCGGGTCGCCGAGCAATTCGACCGCGGCGAATCGACACGCCAGGATGCCGCGGCCTGTCTCCTCGCGTCTTCCAAAGCCGCGGTAGACGTTGCACTCGAAGCGATTCAGGCCCTTGGTGCCAACGGCTACAATAATGAATTTCCAACCGGCCGCTTGCTCCGCGATGCAAAACTCTACGAGATCGGCGCCGGAACCAGTGAGATCCGGCGCATGCTGATCGGACGCGAGATTTTCGACGCATCTGCCAAATAGCCGAAGACCGAATCCGGAGGATTCATGCACGACATCGTCATAATCGCCGCGCGGCGTACACCGATCGGCTCGTTTCAGGGCGCTTTGGCCGAAGCGCCGGCACCGCATCTGGCCGCCACAGCCAACCGCGCAGTGCTCGAAGAATCGGGTCTCGATCCGGCGGAGATCGACGAGGTCACTTTCGGTTGTGTGTTGCCGGCCGGTATCGGCCAGGCACCTGCGCGCCAAGGCGCGCTGGCAGCTGGTATACCAGCGTCGGTACCGTGCACGACGGTCAACAAGATGTGCGGTTCCGGTATGAAGACCATCATGTATGGTTTCGACCGCATCGCAGCGGGCTCGGCCGACATCGTGCTGGCCGGCGGCATGGAATCGATGACCAACGCACCCTACCTGCTGCCGAAGGCACGTGGCGGCATGCGCTTGGGACACCAGCACGTCATCGACCACATGTTCTACGACGGACTGCAGGATCCATACAGCGACCAGATGATGGGCTTTTTCGCCGAAGCCACAGCGGACAAGTACGGGTTCACACGTGAAGAACAGGATGCTTTCTCAATTGAATCGGTAAAACGCGCCACGCACGCGACTGAATCCGGCGCATTTTCGAACGAGATTGCACCGGTCACGATCGAAACCCGCCGTGGACAGAAAGTCGTCGAACAGGACGAAGAACCGGGGCGTTGTGATATCGCCAAAATCCCGACGATGCGTCCGGCGTTTCGCACGGACGGTGGCACTGTGACGGCCGCCAGTTCGTCATCGATCGCCGACGGTGCGGCAGCCGTGTTATTGACGTCGGCCGAGGAAGCGGAACGTCGCGGTCTGCAACCGATTGCGAGAATCATTACTCATTCCAGTTTTGCACAGGAACCCGAATGGTTTACGACTGCTCCGATCGGTGCGATCCAGGCCTTGCACGAAAAACTCGGCTGGACCCCCGAGGATGTCGATCTGTATGAGATCAACGAAGCTTTTGCGGTCGTGACGATGGCCGCAATGCAAGACCTCGGCCTGGATCATGGCAAAGTCAATGTCAACGGCGGCGCCTGCGCATTGGGTCACCCCATTGGGGCAACCGGTGCACGCATCACGACAACGCTGATCCATGGGTTGCAACAACGCGGTGGCAAACGTGGTATAGCTTCACTGTGCATCGGTGGCGGCGAAGCCACCGGGCTCGCGATCGAACTGATTAACTGAAAGGAACCTATGCCACGCATCGAGACTCAGTACGATCCCGGTGCGAAGGAATCCGTCGCGAATGCCGACCATTTGCGTGGTCTGGTAGCCGATCTGAAAGAAAAGATCGAAAAGGCGGCACAAGGCGGCAGCGAACGCGCCCGGGAAAAACATCTACAACGCGGCAAGCTGTTGCCGCGGGCGCGTATCGAGACATTGCTGGACGCCGGCAGTCCTTTTCTCGAGTTCTCACCACTCGCAGCGCACGGTATGTACGACGATGCCGCACCCTCTGCCGGCATCATCACCGGTATCGGCCGCGTTCACGGTGTCGAATGCGTCCTCGTTATCAACGACGCAACAGTCAAAGGCGGTACCTACTTTCCGATCACCGTCAAGAAGCACCTGCGTGCGCAACAGATTGCCGAAGAAAACCGCTTGCCATGCATCTATCTGGTCGACTCGGGAGGCGCCTTCCTGCCACTACAGGACGAAGTTTTTCCGGATCGCGATCATTTCGGTCGAATTTTCTACAACCAGGCCCGTCTGTCTCAGCGAGGCATCCCGCAGATCGCCGTCGTGATGGGCTCCTGTACCGCAGGGGGCGCCTACGTCCCGGCGATGTGCGACGAAGCGGTGATCGTGCGTGAACAGGGAACGATCTTTCTCGCTGGCCCCCCACTTGTGAAAGCTGCTACCGGAGAGGTCGTGGATGCGGAGTCGTTGGGTGGCGGTGACGTACACAGCCGTACCTCCGGCGTCACCGACTACCTCGCCGATGACGACCAGCACGCTCTGGCGATCGCACGCCAGATCGTCGGCAACCTGAATCATCGCAAGGAAATCCAGGTCGCCACGCGTGCGGCAGAAGAACCAGCCTACGCCGCCGAAGACATTTACGGCATCGTTCCACAGGACGTACGTTATCCCTATGACGTGCGTGAAGTCATCGGACGCATTGTCGATGGCTCCGAGTTCGACGAGTTCAAACCCCTGTATGGCAAAACACTGGTCTGCGGTTTCGCGTACCTGCACGGCTACCCGATCGGCATCGTCGCCAACAACGGAATCCTGTTCTCGGAGTCAGCGCTGAAGGGCAGCCATTTTGTCCAGCTGTGCAACCAGCGTGGCGTGCCGCTCGTATTCCTGCAGAACATCACCGGTTTCATGGTCGGAAAGAAGTATGAGAGCGCCGGCATTGCCAAAGACGGCGCCAAGATGGTCAACGCAGTAGCTTCTTCAACGGTTCCGAAGTTCACGGTGATCGTCGGTGGTTCCTTTGGGGCGGGGAACTACGCGATGTGTGGTCGCGCTTACGGCGCGCGCATGTTGTGGATGTGGCCAAACGCACGCATCTCGGTGATGGGTGGAGAACAGGCAGCATCGGTGCTGGCGACCGTGAGGCGCGAAGGTTTCGAAGCTCGTGGCGAAACCTGGCCGGAAGCAGAC
>JAZFZN010000281.1:0-2521 GCA_036475515.1 Gammaproteobacteria bacterium | reverse complement strand
CTTCATCGCTTTCGAACAATTCACCCGTGTACGCCCATAGATCGTTCAATGCGTTCTGTACACGATCGTGGCTTTCTTCGGTGCCGTCACCAAAGCGAATCATCCATTGGGACGAGTGACGCAGATGGTAGGCGTTCTCTTTCATCGCTTTCGCAGCAACGTCAGCCAGATGCTGGTCACAAGATTCCGCAAGCCCACGCCAGAACTCATGCATAAACGCATCGAACAGAAACTGCCGTGCGGTCGTGTACGCGTAATCCCCGTTGGGTCGTTCCACCAAAAGCCAGTTGCGGTACGCGGTTCCGTCGCGCAGGTAGGCAAGATCGTCTTCTGAACGACCGGCCCCTTCGACCTCGCCGCCGTAGCTCAAAAGCATCCGCGCCTGACCGATCAGGTCCAGTGCGACGTTTGCCAGCGCAATGTCCTCTTCGAGCTGTGGTCCATGACCGCACCATTCTGACAAGCGATGACCGAGTATGAGACAGGAATCACCGAGTCTCAGGACGTACTCGAACAACGGCGCGTCGACGCGCACTGCCGTCGCCGTTTCGGTCATCTAGATGTTCTCGACTTCGTCGGGGATCGAATAGAACGTCGGGTGACGGTAGATTTTGTCTTCGGCCGGTTCGAACAAAGATCCCTTGTTGACCGGATCCGACGCCCTGATCTCGGTTGAAGGCACAACCCAGATGCTGACGCCTTCCTGGCGACGCGTGTATACATCGCGCGCGTTTTCGATCGCCATCTCGACGTCAACAGCGTGCAGACTGCCAACGTGCTTGTGCGACAAACCGGTCTTCGAACGGATAAACACTTCAAACAATGGCCAGCTCGTATCAGTCATTGCGAATTCCTCAGGCTGCTTCAGCGGACGCACGTTGCGTCCGTTTCTCTGCATAGACACGCGCGGCCTCGCGCACCCAGGCACCGTCGTCGTGCGCCTTGTTTCGGGTTTCGAGGCGTTGCTTGTTGCACGGTCCGTTTCCGGAGATGACCTGGTAGAACTCCTGCCAGTCGATCTCGCCGAAGTCGTAGTGTCCCGTTTCTTCGTTCCACTTCAGGTCCGGATCGGGCATCGTAAGACCAAGGTATTCGGCCTGGGGCACCGTAATGTCGACGAACCGCTGGCGCAGTTCGTCGTTCGAAAAACGTTTGATCTTCCATGCCATCGATTGTGCCGAATGCGCCGAATCACTGTCGTTCGGACCGAACATCATCAGTGACGGCCACCACCAGCGATCCAACGCATCCTGCGCCATGGCTTTCTGTGCTTTAGTGCCACGACAGAGCGTCAGCATGATTTCGAAACCCTGTCGCTGGTGAAAACTTTCTTCCTTGCACACGCGAACCATCGCACGCGAGTACGGCCCGAAAGAACAACGACACAGCGGAATCTGGTTCATGATGGCCGCACCGTCGACCAGCCAGCCGATCGCACCGATGTCAGCCCAGGTCGTCGTCGGATAGTTGAAGATGCTCGAGTATTTCGCCTTGCCGGACAAAAGATCGGCGACCATCTGTTCACGCGATTCGCCGAGTGTTTCCGCAGCGCTGTACAGATACAGACCGTGCCCCGCCTCGTCCTGTACCTTGGCGACCAGGATCAGCTTGCGCCGCAGCGATGGTGCCCTCGTGATCCAGTTGCCTTCGGGCAACATGCCGACGATTTCGGAATGCGCGTGCTGCGAGATCTGGCGAACCAGCGTCTTGCGATAGGCATCGGGCATCCAGTCCTGCGGTTCGATCTTGCCGTCGGCGGCCATGACCGCATCGAACCGCGCCTGCTCGGGCGACTCGGCTGCGGCGTCGAGCGGCGCGACGTTGCCTGGGATGTCGAGGGATTGCGTGTACATGGCGAAGCTCTCGTCCGGTTGAGTGTGTGCGAAGTATAAACCAACCGACCGGTCGGTTAATATATTTCTTGCGGATTTGCGGCGAGACTCGGGTAAACGAGGTACGTCGGGGCGCGATCGGCCGGCGTGACGGTGATCCGGGGCGTGGGGTTCGCGCCTTCTGCGGCACAATGCCCGCTTTCGACGAGGATTTTGCCGATGTCATTTCGAAGCAGTATCGCCGCGGCCGTGCTGGGTGCGGCCGTCTTTGTCTCGCCGCTCGCGGCGTCGGCGTCGGCCGCGCCGGCCGGATGGGTGGCGGCGTGGGCGACCGCGCTGCAGCCGATCCCCGACCTGGCCGCACCGCCGCCGCTCTATCGCGCACCCGACGTGTCCGGACGGGCCGTGCGCCAGATCGTCTATCCGACGGTGTCGGGGCGTGCCGCGCGGATCCGCGTCAGCAATGCCTACGGACATGCGCCGTTGGTCGTCGAGGCGGCGAGCCTCGCGCGCGCCGGCGAAGGGGCGGCGCTGGCTGGTGCCGCGGCGCCGGTCCGGTTCGGCGGCAAGGCGTCGGTGACGCTGGCGCCGGGCCAGGAACTCGAAAGCGATCCGGTGGCGATCGATGTGGCGGCCGGGCGGCCGTATGCGATCAGCCTCCAGATGGGGGCGAACCAGCGGATGACGGT
>JAZFZN010000280.1:0-2333 GCA_036475515.1 Gammaproteobacteria bacterium | reverse complement strand
ACACGCGGATAGCTTCTGGCCAGGGATGGCCAAGCGCAAATCGAGCACGTAGCCGCGTGGCGACCAGTGGATTTGTCGTTGGGTCCCACGGGCCTCCTTTTTGATCAGGAGGATGGCCCGTGCACTGCGTGCGCACTACGTACGTGGGAAAAAGGATTCGTTAGAATCGTTTTTCAACAAACCCATAGAGTACTTGGCAGCGACGTTATCAACGCAGTGTTGCGAGCACAACGCCCGGTCGAGCATACCGGGAATACACTGCGCCCCCATGAATCGACTGCGGCTTGCCAGCGCGATTCGGCCAGTTGGTGTTACCCTTTGGTCCAATCGATCGCTCAGTGATAATTCGTTACCGTCATCCATTCGCGACAACTCGGGCAAAATTCAAGGCGCTGTATGAGCATCAAACCAAACAAGTCAGCAGATGCGTGAACAAACCGACCGGAGGAGCCTGCTCGACTCGGGCAACGGCTGACTTCCCCGCACTAGATTCGCGATGAGCAAGATCCGGTTACTACACAGCATCGAACGTTTCGCCATGATTTCCGGCGTACTGGGAATCCTGGTTACGGGTTTGGTGTCCGCTGACGGGCTCCTGTCCGCCCGAGACACGATAGCCAGTTTTGAGCAAACCGTATGGGCACCCGCTCAAAACTCCGATCCCGACCCGGATAAGCTCCACAGCCCGGTTGCGTTGTTGGCGATCGCGTCGCTCGACCTGGAAGTGCCGGTGTTTATGGGCACACACCGGAAAACTCTGCACCGCGGCGCGGGTATCGTCGGCGGCAGCGACCTACCCGGCCAAGGCGGAAACGTCGCGATTGCGGCACATCGAGACAGCTTTTTTCGACCGCTGAAAGATATCGGCGTGGGGGATCTCATCGTACTGCGTTCGGCGCACGGCACGGAGCAATTTCAGGTTGAGGCGGTTTTCGTTACGGATCCACTGGATATTAGTGTCTTAGCGCCGACCAAAGGTGCAGTGCTCACATTGATCACCTGTTACCCGTTCAGTTACGTGGGTTTCGCACCTGACCGGTACGTCGTTCGCGCCGTGCGTGTCTGAGATCGAGTGAATCTAATGAGTCAAATTTACGGAGAGACGCCATGAACAAGAACCCATCAGTTGCCAGGCTGTGTTTCACCTGGATCGTTTTGACGATTACAATGTTACCGCTCACCACGCGAGCTGCTGAGAGCACCGAAACGGCGTTGAGCTGTAACGATTTTCGGCCGACGCCACAAGCCCTCGCGCGGTTTCCCGACCTCAAGGGTGCATGCGATGCAGTGGTGGAGCGCAACGGGGAACTCTACGGACGGTTTACCGCGATCGTCAGACGGACGACCAATCGATCAACCACCCTTTATCTTCCCGCCACGGATCATACGTTTACGGTCGAGCCCCAACCGGACGCACGAGTGATCGTGGACGGCAAAAAGGTACGCCCGCGTGATCTTACCCGGGGCCAGGAAATTCGCGTTTATCTGGCAGTGAATGCGTTTTCGACACCGGACATACAGGAGATCGCGTTGGTGACGGATGCGGAGGTCATCATCTCGCATCCCGTGTCCCCCGCCGCAGCGCTACCGACCACGGCCAGCCCGTGGCCGACGTTTGGGCTTTTCAGCATGACGCTGATTGGCATCGGCTTGTTGTTACGGCTCGCTCGGCTCAATGAGCGAGGAGAGAGATTATGACTTTCGCAAAGACCGCCATTCGCCGCGCCGCAGTGGGGTGTGTACTGATCTTTTACGGCACATTGGCCGGCGCACAGACCGTCGAGAAACCGATGCGGGCCGTCAGCACGCTGATCAAAACGGCGGCTATCGTGGAGGCTGTGAACAAATCAACTCGCGAGATCAAGCTGATCGATGTTAGAGGCAATCGTTTCTCGATGATCGCTGACGACAGCGTACGTAATTTCGATCAGATCGACCCGCGCGATCGCATCGTCGTTGAATACCTGGAATCGATCGCTATCGTGGTGGCGCCAGCCGGATCCGAGCCGTTATTCGGCGAAGGAACGGCGGTGACCGTCGCGCCCGAAGGAGACAAGCCCGGCATCACCGGCGTGGATACCCATGTGGTCGTCGCAACGATTGCCGCTCTCAATCGCGGGGACAGATTGGTGACTCTCGAGACCGAAGACGGCGAAGTGCGTACGATCAAAGTTGGTGAAGACGCGCACCTGGACATGGTGGACGTTGGCGATCAGGTGCGGTTGCGACTGACCCGGGCAGTAGCGATTGAAGTCGTCAAGCCAGACACAGATTGAAGTTGCAGTCTAAGCTAGCCCCCTCACACGGTGGAAAAGATACAAAATTGGGACCAG
>JAZFZN010000279.1:0-2333 GCA_036475515.1 Gammaproteobacteria bacterium | reverse complement strand
TAGTGAAGCCACCTTAATATCGATGCAACCGCTAAAATCATCCGCAGCCATGCCATCGCCCAATGGCATCACGTCTTCGTATGAAACAAATTTCCGTCCGCAGAATTGCGACTTAGGTTTAGATGAGGAACTTAGTTTAGTTCTCATTACGGGCCAGGAAGGAAACCGCTTGAGTTGGCTGCCGGGTGAAAAGACAAATCATGCAGACTCGTAACACGCAAACTGTGTTTTCTGAGAAGGTTCTGTTTGTCGATGACGACCCTTGCCTGCTTGAGGCAATGGACATCCAATTCGGGCGGAACTTTACACTTGCATTCGCCGAAGGAGGCAAACAGGCACTGGAGATCATTGAAGACGAAGGCCCGTTTGCTGTCGTGGTGTCTGACCGGAGAATGCCGGGGATGGACGGAGTGGAACTTCTGAGCGAGATTCGGGAGACGGCACCGGACACAGTTCGAGTCATGCTGACGGGCGACGCCCATCTCCAGGCAGCCATGGATGCCGTCAACCAGGGTGAGATCTTTCGCTTCCTGACCAAACCCGGTTCGCATGAGGACATGCGAATGACGCTCGAAGCGGGCATCCAGCAGCACCGCCTCGTCACGTCACAAAAAGTTCTCCTGGGCCAGACGCTGCAGGGAAGTGTAAAAATCTTGACGGACATGCTGTCCCTGATCGGGACTGGTGAATTCGCGAATACGGCCGGGTTGAAGCCACTTGTGACATCGCTTGCGGACGAAATGAATGCTTCCGCGGTGTGGGAGATAGAAATCGCCGCACTGCTGTCGTCGATCGGATTTGTGACCGTCCCGCCAAGAGTCCTTCGAAAAGTTCAGTCGATGGAATCACTGAGTTCTGACGAGCAGGACATCTACGAGCAGCATGCAAAAGTCGGACGTGATCTGATAGCGAACATCCCGCGACTCGAAAACGTGGCGGAAATCGTCTTGTATCAGCAGAAGAATTACGACGGCAGCGGATTTCCCGTGGATCAACGCAGCGGTCAAGAAATCCCGCTGGGCTCCCGGATCATCCGCGTTGCCACCGACTACAATGCATGGATCGCACGCTGCAGCCCCAAGGCGGCAATCGCTCGTCTGCGCAACAGCAGGAGTTACGATTCCGCGGTGATCGATGCGCTCACGACAATCGTCGACACACTAGGCAGCAACGAAACCAAAGTCTGTGCCCGCAAGGTCTGTCTAACCGAGTTGGCCCCCGGCATGACTGCCGCTTCGGACATTCGGACTATAGATGGCTCGACTCTATTGGTCCGCAAAGGACAGACGCTTTCACCGATGCTGCTGCAAAGGATTCGAAATTACCATCTTCAAACGCCGGTGAATAACGTGATCGACGTGTTGGTCCCATGCGTAAACGGCGAAAGAAACGTCCGGATTCTGATCATCGACGACACCCCGATAATTCACGACGACATTAAGGGTATTCTCGCGAGCAACGAAGCTTCCGCCGAACTCCAAAGCGCGGTGGCGGCAATGTTCGGCCAAAGCAGCCAGAGAGATTCGCAAATCCGCTACGAAGTCGACTCGGCCATGCAAGGGCAAGAGGGGCTTGCTAAGGTCGTCGAGGCCGTCAAGAGTGAGCGCCCGTACGCGGTCGTATTCGTCGACATGTGGATGTCACCGGGATGGGACGGCATCGAGACGATCGAGCACCTGCGGCAAGAAGATCCCGAACTGGAGATTGTGATCTGGGCGGTGGATTCGGATTCTTCGTGGTCGGAAATCATCGAGCGATTGGGTCACAGTGACAAGCTACTCATCTTGAACAAGCCGTTCGACACTGCCGAGATTTCCCAACTTGCAGCCGCGCTTAGCGAGAAATGGGAACTGGCAAAACAGACTCGGCTCAAAATGAGCGATCCGGAACGGATGGTCGACGATCGCATGGTTTCCCTGCAAGAGGTCAACGACGGCCTGCAGACTGAAAACGAATAGGAAACGAATCGAGGCTCAAATCCGAAAACGCAGAGTTGACCACCACACGCGATGAACTGCGGCTAAAGAATCGAGATCTGGAACAGGCACTTGAAGAGCTCGAGCAAGCGCAGGACATGATGTTGAATGCCGAATAGCTGGTACTTCATGACATCTTCGCCAGTTCCGGGCGAAGATGTCATGAAGTACCACCGATTTTTGATTTTCGGCGAGGACTGGCACGAGGGCGTTGTCTCTGACCGCCATTCGCAACTGCAGGTTGTTTGCATTGCGCGACGGTCGCAGGTACTAGGTTCAACCGAGGCCCTCAACCTTCCATCCATCGCGGTAGGACCGGCGCACGAGCGAAGTGGCTGAGTCGCTGTTGGTGAAGGT
>JAZFZN010000278.1:0-4624 GCA_036475515.1 Gammaproteobacteria bacterium | reverse complement strand
CCGCCACGACGTTGAAATACGTGCCTTCGAACTGCAAGCCGTAATGGGCCCACACTCGTAAAGTGTGATAGGGCCCCTCTCTGAGGGGCCCTTTTCTTAGTAGGCTACGCCTTGTAAAAAGGGCTATGGTCGGACATGCACAGACGTGCATATGGTTTTACGCTGATCGAATTGATGATCGTTGTTGCGATCATCGGGATACTGGCCGCCATCGCCATCCCAGCCTATCAGCAGTTCATCGCACGATCTCAGATCACCGAAGGACTGGGCCTCGCATCCGGGCTCAAACCGACCGTCGCTGAATACTTCCAGGACCGCGGTATCTGGCCGGCAAATCTCGCGGCCCTCGGGTACGGTACCGTTCCAAGTGCGAAGTACGTCAGTCAGGTACTGGTCAATCAGGGGGTCATCAATATCACATTCGGACTTCAAGCAAACACCGCGATCAACGGCCAGATTCTGAGCCTTCGACCGGCCGTAACCCCGAACGGAGAAGTGGTCTGGGTTTGCGGGAACCGCGCTGTTCCCGGTGCCGCCGTTCCCGCCGGCGTTAACGCTACAACCTTTGCTGGCATCACGCGCTTCCTGCCCGGTACCTGCCAACTGTAGTAATCGACCGCAGCTCATTGAATCCGGTCCGATTTTCGTGATAAGAGACACAATTCGGTTCTTCACGTTGGGGTAGACTTGAATCCCTGACCGAGCTAGGGGAGTTCCATGGCAGCAACGGGCCATCTCGCCACGCTGAGCGGCTTGCCGCGTCGGCTGGTGAAGGACGGCTTGATTGACGAATCCGGCGCGCTTGATGCCCTTTCCAAGTCCAGGGCAGAGGATGTCGGATTCGTTTCGTACCTGATCGCAAACAATCTGGCAGATGCCGGAGCGATTTCTGCTGCCGCGTCCCACGAATTCGGTGTACCGTCGATGGATCTCGATGCATTCGAAATCGACACGGAAGTCGTCAGCGTTGTCAGAGAACAACTGATCCGCAAACATCGCGTCCTGCCGCTCGTCAGGCGCGGCAAGAAACTCTATATCGCAGTCTCGGATCCGACGAATCTGCAAGCGCTGGACGACATACGCTTCCAGACCGGCTTCGGCACCGAAGCGGTCGTCGTCGAGGACGACAAGCTCGAAGAAATGGTCAAAAAGGCCATCGAGTCGGTCGACACATCGATGGCCAGCCTGACTTCGCACGACGATTTCGACCTCGAAAGCCTCGAAAACCTCGATATCAGCGGTGGCGACCAGGAGTTCGACGAAGTCACCCGCGAAGACGTCGACGATGCACCGATCGTGCGCTTCGTCAACAAAATTCTGCTGGATGCAATCAACCAGGGTTGTTCGGACATCCACTTCGAACCCTACGAAATGTTTTTCCGGATCCGCACCCGGCGCGACGGCATTCTGCATCAGGTTGCGCAGCCGCCGGTGGTACTCGCCGCCAAAATCTCAGCGCGCATCAAGGTCATGTCCCGCCTAGACATCGCCGAACGACGCGTGCCGCAGGACGGCCGCATCAAAATGCGTTTGTCCAAGAAACGTGCAATCGACTTCCGCGTCAGCACCTGTCCGACACTGTATGGCGAAAAGATCGTCATGCGTATCCTCGACCCGTCGAGCGCAAAGCTCGGTATCGATGCGCTCGGCTACGAGGAGCAGCAGAAACAACTCTATGTGAACGCGTTGAATCAACC
Organism: Gammaproteobacteria bacterium; assembly: GCA_036475515.1. Classification (GTDB taxonomy): domain Bacteria; phylum Pseudomonadota; class Gammaproteobacteria; order Steroidobacterales; family JAZFZN01; genus JAZFZN01. The sequence continues at coordinate 2,927 of JAZFZN010000278.1, read as the reverse complement.
CTACGGCATGATCCTCGTGACCGGTCCGACCGGTAGCGGCAAGACGGTGTCGCTGTATACCGGTCTCAATATCCTGAATACCGACGACCGCAATATTTCGACTGCCGAAGACCCGGCTGAAATCAACCTCCCCGGTATCAACCAGGTCAACGTCAACCCGAAGGTCGGTCTGACTTTCGCGTCCGCCCTGCGCGCCTTCCTGCGTCAAGATCCGGACGTCATCATGGTCGGCGAGATCCGTGACCTGGAAACGGCGGACATCGCGATCAAAGCCGCCCAGACGGGTCACCTTGTGCTTTCAACCCTGCATACGAACGACGCACCAAAGACGCTCACCCGTATGGTGGATATGGGTGTCAAACCTTACGCGATCGCGAGCTCGGTCAGCCTGATTATCGCGCAACGTCTTGCGCGTCGTCTGTGTGGCAATTGCAAACAACCGCTGGATATCCCCAAAGAGACACTGATTCAGGAAGGATTTTCTGAACAAGAAGCCGGATCGGGGAAACTGCAGCTTATGACACCGGTTGGTTGCAAGCAGTGCATGCACGGCTACAAGGGACGCATCGGTATATTTCAGGTGATGGCGGTAAGCGCGACGATGGGTCGCATCATCATGGAAGGCGGAAACTCAATGCACCTTGCAGAGCAGGCGGTAAAGGAAGGCGTCGCCGATCTGCGTGCGGCGGGTTTGAACAAAGTCCGGGAAGGGACGACCAGTCTCGAAGAGGTCAACAGAGTAACGACCGATTAACGCCAATAGTTGTTGGGAACCGCAGTTATGGCTGAAATAGCAGCAAGAGCAATTAAGGAATTTCCGTTCGTCTGGCAGGGCACTGACCGGAAGGGCAAGCGCATCAAAGGACGCACTGTCGCCATCAGCGACCAGGCCGTCCGAGCCGAACTGCGGCGCAAAGGTGTCGTACCGGTTCGGATCCGCAAGGAATCGACGCTTTTCGCGAAGAGAGGGAAAGTCAAACCGGGTGACATCGCCGTGTTTTCGCGCATGCTCGCGACGATGATGACCGCCGGTGTGCCGCTCGTTCAGTCTTTCGAAATTATCGCCAAAGGCAACGAAAACCAGGCGATGTCCGAACTCCTACTGGCCGTCAAATCTGATATCGAATCGGGTACGTCGCTCGCCGATGCACTCGCAAAACACCCGTTGTATTTCGACGACCTTTATATTCACCTGGTACGGGCCGGTGAGCAAGCTGGTGCACTCGAGACCCTGCTCGACAAGATCGCGACCTACAAGGAAAAAACCGAGGCGTTGAAAGGCAAGATCAAGAAGGCGCTGTTCTATCCGGCGGCGGTTCTGGTCGTGGCATTCGTCGTCACGGCGATTTTGCTGATTTTCGTCATTCCGGTGTTCGAGGATCTGTTCCAGGACTTCGGTGCCGACCTGCCGGCCTTTACCCAAATAGTGATCGATTTGTCGGCATTCATACGAAGCAAAGGCTGGCTGATCTCGCTCGCCATCGGTGGCTTTATTTTTGGATTTTTCTGGTTCAAGAAGCGTTCCCGTGCATTCCGGCATTTTCTCGACAAGCTAGTACTCAAACTGCCGATCATCGGCTCGATCCTCAACAAAGCGGCGGTTGCACGCTTTGCACGGACCCTGGCGACGATGTTTGCAGCCGGTGTGCCGTTGGTAGAGGCGCTCGAGTCCGTGGCCGGTGCGTCGGGCAATATCGTCTACGAGTCCGCGATTCTGAGGATGCGTGACGAAGTCTCGACCGGCCAGCGTCTCGCGCAGTCGATGGAAAACACCGGATTGTTCCCGAGCATGGTCACGCAGATGGTGTCCATCGGTGAAGAATCGGGTGCACTCGACACGATGTCCGCAAAGGTTGCAGACTTCTACGAAGGAGAAGTCGACGATGCCGTCGATGCAATGAGCAGTCTGATCGAACCAGTGATCATGGCCATACTCGGTGTCCTCGTTGGCGGCCTGGTTGTCGCAATGTACCTGCCGATCTTCAAGATGGGTGCGGTTATCTGATCTGTTTTTTCAAAGCACAAAATGCCGCGCACCGCGCGGCATTTTTTTATGCCGGAAACTGGGGTCAGAGAGTATTTTTTAAGCCTTTGATTCTTTACAGGAAAGGAAAGCACAAGCATGATTCCGAGCCAAGAATCACAGACTTAAAAAATACTCTCTGACCCCGGGAACCAGAAACCGAAATGGAGCTATTCGAACCGCTTGCCACACACCCATGGCTGTTCGCCGGCGTCGTTTTCGTCTTCGCACTCGTGGTCGGCAGCTTTCTGAACGTCGTGATCCACCGGCTGCCGATCATGCTCGAACGCGAGTGGAAGGCCGAATGCACACGGCTCGATGGACGCGAACCGGAGCAACAACCGGTCTATAACCTGCTGCGCCCACGTTCGGCCTGTGTCAGTTGCGGCAAGACGATCACAGCTGTCGAAAACATACCGGTCATCGGCTGGCTCGTGTTGCGTGGGCGTTGCTCAGGCTGCGGCACAAAGATCTCGCCGCGTTACCCCGTCGTCGAACTGTTCACAGCGGTCTTGTCGGCAGCGGTTGCCCTGCGCTTTGGTTTCGCGGTCGAAACCGCGGCGGCGCTCGTGCTGACCTGGGCGCTTATCGCGTTGTCGGGCATCGACATCGATCACCAGATTCTTCCGGACTCGATCACTTTGCCGATGTTGTGGCTGGGGATCGTGTTGAGTCTTTTTCAAACGACTTTTTCTGGCGAGGTCCTGTTTATCACGCCGTCCCGTGCGATCCTCGGTGCGGTGCTTGGCTATCTGACCCTGTGGAGCGTCTACCACCTGTTCAGGCTCGCAACGGGAAAAGAAGGTATGGGTTATGGCGACTTCAAGCTGCTCGCCCTGCTCGGCGCATGGCTCGGTCCTGCGCCGTTGCCACTGATCATTCTGTTGTCGGCGTTCGTCGGAGC
>JAZFZN010000277.1:0-2110 GCA_036475515.1 Gammaproteobacteria bacterium | reverse complement strand
CCAGGTGTGTTCATAAGGTTGAATCTTCGTGCCGTCGACGGTGCCGTCACCGACTTCCACGACCATCTGGCCAGCTCGGGCGCCGCACCAGACCACACCGAGGGCGATCAATAGGACCCATCTCTGCATTGCGCTCTCCAGCGGAATTCTCCTGCCCCGGGATCGGTCATAATGAAAGAAGCGGTGCTCTGAGCACATGGACGCCAGCTGAAACTTTCATGATATTCAGATGAATTCGACCGCAACAAACCAGACAGAACCGGATCGGTTGACGTTCGGCGAGTTCGAGTTTGATCCCGAAACGCTGGAGTTGTGGCAGGACGGCGAACGGGTGCATCTGGCGGTGCAGCCCGCCCGGGTTTTGAGGTTGCTGTTGCAATCTGCCGGGCAACTCGTCAGCCGGGAGGACATCCAGTCCGAGCTGTGGCCGGACAAAGTGGTCGACTTCGAACAAAGCATCAACGCCAGTGTGCGGCAATTGAGGCGCGCGCTTGACGACGATGCGGAGTCGTCACGCTACATCGAAACACTGCCACGCCTCGGCTACCGGTTCATTCACCCTTTCACACCACGCCGGTCGGGGATCAGCAGGTTCGCAGTTGGTTTCGTGATAGCAACACTTTTGGTGGTCTCGGTCGTGGCTCTGCGACCACTGGATCCACCCGCGCGACGGATATCCCAGCAGGCCTTCGAGGCGTATCAGAAAGGCGTGTACCTGTCCGAACAGGCGGACAAGGGCGCGAAAGCCCGTGGCATCGAGTTTCTGGAACGCAGCGTCGCCATCGACCCTGAATACACCGAAGCCTGGTCTGTACTGGCAAAAGCCTGGTTGAAGTTCCCGGACCTGCCGGCCAAGGTGGCCACCAGCTCCCGCTACGCGGCCGAACAGGCGCTTGCCAGCGATCCGGATGACGCTTCGGCGTTGTTGCACTTGGCGAACGTGCGCTTTTTGTATGACTGGGACTACCTACAAGCCGGTGATTCGTATCGACGAGCGCTGAATGCAGACCCGAACGATCCCGACATCCATCAAGCCTATGCGTCTTATCTATATGTCATGGACCAACCGAACGAAGCGGCAAAACACTTGCAACGGGTTGAAGAACTCGATCCGTTGTCATCACTGCTGTACGGCGACCGCAGCTGGTTCTTCATGGTTGAAGGACGATATGCCGAAGCACTGCAGAACTGCGACCAGCTCGCCGAGGTGGTAACGGATGAATCGGCGGCGGCTTTCTGTCCGTATCGCATACATGTCGAAACTGGCGATTTCGACAACGCCACCGGGATTGCCCGCGAAATCCTCGCGCGTCACGGCGCCACGTCGGAATGGTTGCAGCGGTTCGACGCACAATCCGGTCGCGACGCCATCCGCGTGTTCAACGAGTGGCGATTGGAGCAAATGCATTGCGATGCGCCGAACGGTTACAAACCCGCTTTGAATTGCGCCCTGGTCAAAGCCGACCTCGGCCGCTACGACGAAGCGTTGGCACATCTGCAAACCGCAGTCGTACAACGCGACCTGATGCTGCCGTTTCTGGCGATGTATCCTGAGTTCCGGGCGATGCACGAGACGGCTGAGTTTCAGGAAATTCTGGTGTCGGTCGGCGTGGAGGACTCAGTCTTTCTACGTGTCGCGACCGCACCGGCGAACAGCAGGTGAAACTGCCCGGCCTTCACGGTTGATCAGAGCTCAATCTGCCTCGGTATCCGGTCCATCGTTCTCGTGTACTGAACTTTCGAGCAGCTTCAGCAGATCCTCTTCGCGACTGATTTCGACTGCTATATCGATACGCTTGAAGACGTACTTGTCCCTGATCAGCCGGTCAAAAAAAGTCGATCTTGATTTCGCGCGCAACAACCACTCGTAAACGCTGGCGGGCACTTCACGATACTGGTATACAGCGCCGCGTACAAATTCGATTTCCAGAATTCTTTGCACCGCATCGTAACCGACGCTGCGGATGCTTTTGGAACTGATCGGTTGTCGTTGCATCGGTGCGATCATAAAGGATTCTTCGCCCTTTGGGCTCAGAATGACAGGTCGTCCATGTCATCCCGAGCGGAACCCCCGAGCGCGAGCGAGGGGCCTTAGCCGAGGGATCCTAAA
>JAZFZN010000276.1:0-5251 GCA_036475515.1 Gammaproteobacteria bacterium | reverse complement strand
ACAATCGCAAACCGGGTACACTGTGACGATGCCGAGGAGACGCAAAAACAGGAAGAAAACGAAGAAGCAGGGTCTGAAACAGCGACTCAGGCGCTGGATGTCCTATCTGGTTCTGGCCGGCATTGTTTTTCTTGCAGGGCTCACTTTCTATCTCGACCGTCAGATCGTCACACAGTTCGAGGGCCGGCGCTGGACCATTCCGGCGCACGTGTATGCGCGACCGCTGGAACTCTATGAAAGCCTGACGCTTGATGCTGATGGGCTCGAAAGTAAATTGAAACGGCTCGGCTACCGGTCTGTGGCGGAAACAGACCGGCCCGGAACATACTCACGCAACGGAAGAACGTTCGCGATTCACACGCGACCATTTCGCTTCTACGACGGTCCACAGGACGCGATGCATGCGGTGGTCCGGTTCAGCGACGGTCGTGTATCCAGCATATCCGTTTCCGGCAACCCGACACCGATCGTACGACTCGATCCGCTCCTGATCGGCAGTATTTACCCGGGTAGTGGTGAAGACCGTCTTCTCGTTACGCCGGAGCAAGTGCCACAAGAATTGATCGACGCGTTGCTCGCGGTCGAAGACAAACGATACTACGAACACCTCGGTGTCGATCCCACCAGCATTGCGCGTGCGTTCGTCGCAAACCTGAAAGCCGGCGAGGTGGTCCAGGGTGGCAGCACGCTGACGCAGCAGCTGGTCAAAAGTTATTTTCTGACGCCGGAACGAACGCTGTGGCGCAAGTTCCGCGAGGCGATCATGGCGGTGCTTCTGGAAGTTCGCTATGAGAAAGACGAACTGTTGAATGCGTACATTAACGAGATCTACCTCGGCCAGGATGGCTCGCGTGCTGTCCACGGTTTCGGACTGGCGAGCTATTTCTATTTCGACAAACCGCTGGACGAACTCGATCTTGCAGAGATGTCCTTGCTCGTCGGTCTGGTGCGCGGTCCGTCGTACTATGAGCCACGTAAGCACACGCAACGTGCACTCAACCGACGCAATTTGGTCCTGCAACGAATCGAAGAGGCCGGGCGCATCGACGATGCGACGCTCTTGTCACAACAGGCCGCACCGATCGGTGTCGTGGGACGACCAGGGCGGTCTTCCGCCGCTTATCCTGCCTTTCTGGATTTGGTGCACAGGCAACTCAAACGCGACTATGACGATCAGGATCTGACGGAAGAGGGACTGTCGGTATTCACCACACTCGATCCGATCGTTCAGAAAGCCGCAGAAGACGCTTTGATCGGCGCTTTGCAGACGCTCGACGACAAACTCGAAGGTGCGGTCGTCGTCACCACAACCGACGGCGGCGAAGTGTTGGCGCTCGTCGGCGGACGCCGTCCTGATTTCGACGGGTTCAACCGGGCACTCGACGCACGACGGCAGATCGGTTCTTTGGTCAAACCGTTCGTCTATGTGGCCGCGTTCGAAGATCGGACAGCCCATCTCGCATCTCCGCTGGTGGACATGCCGGTTCAGGTGACCCTCGACAACGGACAGATCTGGTCACCCGAGAACTTCGATCATCAGTACTTTGGTGAGATCCCGGCGGTACGTGCGCTCGCCGAATCGCGCAACGCGGCAACCGTACATCTGGGTCTGGACGTCGGTGTACGCAACGTCATCGATACACTGCGTCGCGCCGGTATCGAATCGCCGTTGCGTCCGTTGCCATCGCTGTTGCTCGGCGCAATCGAGTTGACGCCTTTCGAGATGGCGCAGGCTTACAACACTCTTGCGACCGATGGATTTTTGACGCGGCTGTCGGCCGTGCGGGAAGTACTCGATGCCGACGGGCAACCCTTGAGTCACGTGCCGTGGCGTGTGGACGTTGCACTGCAACCCAAAGCGGTGTTTCAGGTCAACGAAGCGTTGATCGCGACGGTCGACCGCGGAACTGCGTCTGCACTGGCGCGTCTTGTTCCACCGCAGGTCGTCGTCGCGGGTAAAACCGGAACCAGCAGCGGTCAACGAGACAGCTGGTTTGCCGGGTTCAGCGGTAATCGTTCCGCAATCGTCTGGGTCGGTCGCGACGACAACGAACCGACAGGCCTGACCGGCGCTGCCGGTGCGTTGCGAGTCTTCGGACATCTGTTTGCAAACATCAACGCCCAGCCGTATGCGGCCGTTTTGCCTGAGGGAATGATGTCCGTACGCATCGATTACGAACACAGCGGCGGGCCCTGTCTGCAGATGATGGCCGTCGCCGTTCCGGATGGCGCCGATGTGATCGCCTGTGACGGTGGCACACAACGCGCGAAACCGTTCCAGCGCGTGCGTGACTGGTTCCGTCGTCTGGTCGGAAAGAATGACGGATGAGGGAATTGCTGTGTTGTTCAATCGTTCTGCTGCTGACTGCATGTGCAACGAGCACAACGGTCGAGACTGAACCACAGTTCAGTACTACAGCCGCTGAGACCCTGCTGGACACGGCGCAGTATCAGCGTGAAGCAGGCAACGTCGATTCGGCCGCCGTCGTACTCGAACGCGCGTTGAGAATCGAACCACGCAATCCTGCGCTGCTGCTGGAGCTCGCAGAATTGAGACTGTTGCAACACCAGCCGTCGGAAGCAGTAGCACTGGCGAAGCGTGCCCGCTCTCTGCCCGGTGCCGATGCTCGACGCGCGGACACGATCATCAAGGAAGGTGAAGCCAGTGACTGACTACTCCGAACTGTTCTCCGAACAAGGTCCGTTTGCCGGAACCATCGACGGTTACGCACCACGAGCCGGACAGACGCGAATGGCAGAGGCGGTGGGCCGGGCGCTTGCCGATCTTGACAGCCTGATCGTCGAAGCGGGTACCGGAACCGGCAAAACACTCGCCTACCTCGTGCCAGCCTTGTTGTCCGGACGCCGTGTCGTGATTTCGACCGGAACAAAGACACTGCAGGATCAGCTATTTGGCAAGGACATACCGGCGGTTGCCAGGGCCCTTGGTATGCCGGTGAAAATTGCGTTGTTGAAAGGCCGTGCAAACTACCTGTGTCTCCAACGTCTGGCGGTCAACGGCTCCGAGCCGGGTTCGGGGACCCGATCGAACGAATTCGCTGTGATTTCGGCCTGGGCGCGTGCAACGGCAGATGGCGACATCGCCGACGTCAGCGATCTGCCGGAAAACGCCTCGATCTGGCCACAGGTCACCTCGACTGCAGAAAACTGTCTCGGCCAGAAATGTCCGGAATACGAACGCTGCTTTGTCGTCAAGGCGCGGCGCAGAGCCCAGCAAGCGGACGTGGTTGTCGTCAACCACCACCTGCTGATGGCCGACTTTGCGCTAAAAGAAGAGGGCTTCGGTGAACTGCTGCCCGACGCCGATGCATTCATCATCGATGAAGCGCATCAGTTGCCTGAAATCGCGCAACGGTTCTTCGGTCGTTCTCTTTCGACCCGCCAGATCAAGAACCTTGCACGCGACGCAATCGCGGCGGGTCTTGCAGCGGGTGTACACCGGCAGATCGAAAGCGCAACCGACGCACTCGGTCGCCGTGCAGACGATCTTCGCCTGACCTTGCGTGCCAAGTCCGGGCGTTTCGCATGGGAGCAACTGCCGGATGCGTTGCCGCTGAAGCTGGACGATGTCGCGGAAAGCATCGGCCATCTTTCAGACATTCTTGGCACCGTCGCCGAACACGATGCAACACTCGGACACTGCCGCCAGCGTGCGGAGGAAACGCTTGCCACGCTGCGTGCGATCCGCAGCGACGAAGACGCGAACGACATCCGTTGGGTCGATGTCGCGGCACGCAGTCTGACGTTGCACCGCTCGCCACTGGACGTTGCCCCACAGATGTCCGAAGTGCTGGCGGTGCACGACGCGGCATGGATATTTACGTCGGCAACGCTGGCGGTCGGCGATGACTTTTCACACTTCGAGTCGCGTGTCGGCACCACGGATGCCCGTTCACTAAAACTCGAAAGCCCATTCGATTTCAAACATAACTCGTTGTTATATCTTCCAGAAAGTTTGCCAGACCCACAGGATCCGGGACACACCGAGGCGGTCGTCGAGACGGCCATGCGGGTCGTCGACGCTGCGGGCGGCGGTGCGTTCATGCTGTTTACGTCGCACCGTGCCTTGCGAGAGGCGGCCGGGATACTCGAGGACACCGGCTATCCGTTGCTGGTGCAGGGCGATGCACCACGCGATGATTTGCTCGAACGTTTTCGCAGACACGGCAATGCGTTGTTGCTCGGTACCGCGAGTTTCTGGGAAGGCGTCGACGTTCGCGGTGAAGCATTGCGGGTGGTGGTCATCGACAAATTGCCGTTTGCGGCACCGTCCGACCCGGTTCTGTCCGCACGGCTGAAAGCAATCTCGGAAGCTGGCGGCAACGCTTTTGCTTCTGTTCAGTTGCCACAGGCTGTGATCGCACTGAAACAGGGAGTCGGCCGTCTGATTCGGGACCCGGCTGACTTCGGTGTGGTGGTGTTGTGTGATCCACGTCTGATGCGACGCAGTTATGGCCGCGTATTCTTGAACAGTCTGCCACCGATGCCGGTGACCCACGCGCTCGATGACGTGTCCTCTTTTTTGCACAAGCAGACAACACGCGCGATAAGCGGAGTGGTTTCGTGAAACTGCTCGCACTCGATGCGGCCGGCAACTCGAGTTCGGTCGCATTGTCGATCGACGGCCAGATCGGGTATCGCGACGAACCGGGCGAGGGTCGTGGCGGCCGGCAGCTGATCGCGATGTCCGATGTCTTGCTCGCCGACGCCGGTCTGCCGCTCGCGTTGCTCGATGCGATCGTTTTTGGCTGCGGTCCAGGAGCCTTTACCGGTGTGCGTCTGGCCGCCGGTGTGGCGCAGGGACTTGCATTCGGTGCCGATCTCGGTGTGATCCCGGTTTCGGACCTCGCGATGCTGGCTCAGGGTGCCCACCGGGAGCAAGGGGCAGAACGGCTGATGGTCTGTGTCGATGCCCACATGAACGAGGTCTTCAGCGGCGCTTTTCGTATCGGAGCCGGCGGGCTCGCCGGGCCAGTGGACGACGAGAGACTGTCCGCACCGGATGACCTGGAGTTGCCGGATTCCTCGCAGTGGTTCGGGGTCGGTTCCGGGTGGGCGGTCTATGCCGATACCCTGGTCGGGTTGAACTCGAAACTGAGCGGTTGCGAGCCACAACGGGAACCACATGCGCGTGACGCCTGCGCGCTTGCCGCAAGGGCTTGTGCTGACGGGAAAATCCTGCCGCCGGAATCCGCGTTGCCCGTCTATTTGCGCGGCAAAACCGCGTGGC
>JAZFZN010000275.1:0-7777 GCA_036475515.1 Gammaproteobacteria bacterium | reverse complement strand
AACGGTAGACGGCGGCAGAGAAGCTTTTGACGACTTCGATGCAGTGCTGTGGGCGATCGGGCGTTCCCCGAATACATCCGGGCTCTGGCTCGATGCAGCAGGTGTCGACACGGACGATGCCGGATTTGTACCGACCGACGAGTACCAGAACACGAATGTCGAAGGTGTTTACGCGATCGGCGACGTGACCGGTCGTGCCGCGCTGACTCCGGTGGCAATCGCTGCGGGCCGCCGACTGGCCGACCGGTTGTTCGACGGACAAACCGACCGACACCTGGAGTACAAAGACATTCCCACGGTAATCTTTACACATCCGCCGATAGGAACAGTCGGTATGACCGAACCCGAAGCCCGCGAACACTACGGTGACGATGTTCGTGTTTACACTTCACGTTTCGTTTCACTTTACTACCAGTTATCTGAACACCGTCCACAGACTTCTATGAAACTGGTGACCGTCGGCGAGGAAGAACGCGTCGTCGGTTGTCACATCATCGGAGACGGTGCCGATGAAATGCTGCAGGGTTTCGCCGTTGCTGTACGCATGGGCGCGAAAAAGGATGACTTCGACGATACCGTTGCAATACATCCGACCAGTGCGGAAGAACTGGTGACGATGCGGTGAACGGATGTCGATGAGAACCTTCGACGGCAAGAACCCGGTTCTGGGTCAGCGTGTGTACGTCGATGAGAGCGCGGTCGTCATCGGTCGAGTGACACTGGGCGATGATGCGTCCGTGTGGCCGATGAGTGTGGCGCGTGGCGACGTCAACACGATCACGATTGGCGCACGAACGAACATACAGGACGGATCCGTATTGCATGTAACGCACGACGGTCCATATACGCCCGGTGGAACGCCGCTGGTTATCGGCGATGACGTCACCGTCGGACACAAGGTCACGTTGCATGCCTGCGCGGTCGGTAACCGCTGTCTGATTGGAATCGGGTCGATCGTGCTCGATGGGGCGACGTTTGAAGATGACGTATTCCTCGGTGCGGGCAGTCTCGTGCCACCGGGGAAGACTTTGCTGGCGCGCTCTTTGTATCGCGGTCAACCGGCACGTCGTGTTCGTGAACTGAGCGACGAAGAACTCCAGTCGCTTGCCTACTCTGCACAGCATTATGTTCGGCTGAAAGATCGCTACCTTCGCTGATATGCCGTCCCGATTTATTCCCGATATGTCAGCGGGAATATCTCCTGGTATGTCGCCGTCAGCGCGAGCCTCTCCTGGCATGTCATCCCAATTGCAACGAGGGATCCGGCGCCATCTGCTTTCTCTCCCCGGTGTAAACACATGAACAGCATCCAGACCATTCCCCTGTTGAACCTTCTTTGGGCCTTTGTTCCGGTCGTCATCGTTATCGGTTTGTTATGGCACTGGTCGACACAGGCCGGCACGGCTTTGTACGCGGTGCTGCGTATGCTGGTACAGCTGATGCTGATCGGCTACGCACTGGTCTGGATTTTCGGTGCCGAGCGTCCGGTGGTCATCAGCGCGGTAGTGGTCGCGATGATGCTCGCGGCAGCCTGGATCGCCTTGAATCCACTGAAAGATCGACGCCGAGCCATGTACGCCCGGACAGTGCTGGCCCTGGCGGCCGGTTGCCTGACCACACTGGTGTTCGTGCTGCTGGCGGTGCTCGATCTGGCCCCCTGGTATGAGGCCCGCTATGCGATTCCTCTGGGCGGAATGGTGCTGGCCAATGCGATGACCACGATCAGCCTCGCCGGAGAACGGCTCGGTACCGAATCGGCGAGGGGTGTTCCGTTCCCTGAAGCCCGCAAGCGGGCTCTGCAGACCTCGCTGATTCCGAGCCTGAACTCCCTGTTTGCGGTCGGTCTGGTCTCGTTGCCGGGGACGATGACCGGACAGATCATTTCGGGAGTATCTCCGCTGATCGCCACGCGCTACCAGATCCTGATCATGTGCATGATTTTTGGATCGGCCGGCATCTCGGTGATCTGCTATCTGCTGATGATGCGTCCGGGAGACTTCGGGACTGCGAATACCTGAATGTCAAACCATCGGATTAACCCCGAAGTGCCCAGGCTTGCGTTTGGTTAGTAATCGCAGGGAATTTCTGTTAATCGTAGGCACGCTCCCTGCCGGGCAATTCAGGAGTGTTCGATGAACAGGTTGGCCGTGGCTTTTGTGCTCTTGTTTCCGGGTGCAACGTGCACACTTGCGCAGATCAATGACGATATGTACGTCCCGGAAGATTTGCAGGACTGGCAGGAATGGGTGCTCTACGGGTACGAGTACCTGAACTGCCCGTTTTTCATGAATCAGATGCCGGAAGCAGAGGCCAGCCACGTCTGTGCATGGCCCGGCACCCTGGAACTGCGCGCGAGTGCTGCCGGCGCAGGGTTCTCACAGGACTGGCAGGTATACGAGGACGCCTGGGTCCCGTTGCCGGGCGATCCGCGTTACTGGCCGATCAATGCCCAGATCGATGGTGACGATGCAGTGGTCGTGCAACGAAACGGCAGACCACAGCTGCGTGTCAGCCCGGGCAACCACCGCGTCAGTGGCCAATTCCTCTGGCAGGAGCGGCCCTCCACGTTGCGCATCCCGGACCAGACCGGACGCATCGATCTGATCGTCGACGGCAACCCGATCCAACAACCGGAGCGTGACAACGGGGGCGTATTTCTCGGACAACGACGCGGTGACAGCACCGAACGCGAGGATATTGCGCTGGAAGTATTCAGACTCATCGACGACGGTGTTCCGGTTTTCCTGACGACTGTCATTGAACTCGATGTATCCGGTCGTGCACGCGAAGAGCTGCTCGGCCAAGCGTTGCCGGCTGGGTTCATTCCGGTCGCGATGACCAGCCAACTCGCAGCACGCATCGAGCCAGATGGCGGGCTGCGCATGCAGGTTCGCCCCGGAACCTGGCAGATCACGATCCGCGCCCGCGCCGAACGACCGGTCGACGCGATCGTCATGCCGACCCAGGAGTCGCAGTGGCCCAAAGAGGAGATCTGGAGTTTTCGCAGCGACGAACGCATTCGGGTCGCTGTCGCAGAAGGACTGCCGCCGGTCGACGTCGCCCAGACGGCTACGCCCTGGAAACAGCTACCGGGTTTCCGCGCCGTGCCCGGCGAGGGACTGCAGATCGTTGTACGCAGTCGCGGTCTGTCCGACCGTGATGCAAACCAGCTCAGTCTGAATCGAAGTCTGTGGTTGGATTTCGACCGCGGCGGATTCACTGCCCGTGATTTCATAACTGGAAAAATGCGGCAGGGTTGGCGACTCGACACCACCACGCCGTTGACGCTGATGAGTGCGCGTATCGGCAACGACAACCTGCTGGTTACCAGGGGCGGAACCGAAGGCCAGGTTGGTGTCGAAGTGCGTGCGCCGGATTTGTCGCTCGACTCGGTCGCACGCATGCAAACGGACGGTTCTTCCGTGCCCGTTACCGGCTGGCAAACGCGTTTCGATAGTGTCGACACGACCTTGCATTTGCCGCCGGGGCATCGGCTCGGCGCTGCGATCGGCGCCGACCAATCGTATGGCGACTGGATAGGCCGTTGGGATCTGCTTGATTTCTTTCTGGTGCTCGTGATCGCGGTCGCGTTCGGAAAGCTCCTCGGACCCATCTACGGCGTGTTTGCACTGGCGGGTGTGGCGTTGCTTTATCACGAACCGGGTGCACCGGCGTGGGTCTGGTTGTCGGTGCTCGCCGGTCTGGCGCTTGCACGCGTCGCTCCACAAGGGCGTCTGAAGCAGATCGCCGTCGTCTATCGCAATCTCTCCGTTGCGGTTCTGATCATCCTGTTGGTTCCCTTTGTCGCCAACCAGTTGAAGCTCGCGTTGTATCCGCAACTCGAACGGCTCGGCTACGGGACGTACCAGGCGGCCTTGTACGGCAGCGGAGATAACCTAGAGTTCGGTCGTGCCAATAAGCCGGCGGCGCCAAAGGCCCAGCGGCGTGCGCGAGACCAGGTGCTCGTAGACGAACAAATGGCCGAAGAACCTGTTGCGGCAGAATCTGTTGCGGGGGGAATGATGCGCAGCCGCATTGAGGGCAAAGACCTCTACTCCCGCTACGCACCCGACGCACTCGTGCAGTCCGGCCCCGGTTTGCCGTCCTGGCAATGGAACAGTTATCGCCTGTCGTGGTCCGGTCCCGTCGATCCGGGACAGAATGTACGCCTTGTCATCCTGAACCCGCTCGTTGTCTCGATCCTGCGGGTCGTCGGTGTCGGTCTGATCGCACTGTTGTTGCTCGGTTTGTCGCAAAGCCTGTTCAGACGTCCCCGGCTTTCAGGTGTTCTGAAACCGGCCGCTGGGTTGTTGCTGGCGGCAATCGTCGCCGGTGGTGCCGGGTATTCCCAGCAGGCACTCGCAGACGACCCGCCACGGGCGCCGTTGCTGAAAGAACTGCGTGCACGCCTGACAAAACCGCCGGAATGCGCGCCGCGTTGCGCCGAGATTCTGAGTGCAGACATCAGCGTCGACGCGGACCGTTTGTCCATGATGCTGGAGGCCAACGGTCTCGAAAGCGTCGCTATCCCGTTGCCCGGTTCCATCAATGGCTGGGAACCGGAATCGATTGTGCTCGACGGTACAACGCAAAGGAATGTCTACCGAGACGGCGGCAACACGATCTGGGTTCGTATCGGGCCGGGAACCCATCGCATCGAGTTGTCCGGTCGTGTGCCGCCACTCGACACACTGACGTTGCCGTTCCCGGAACGACCGCGTCGGGTCACGGTGCAAGCGCAAGGCTGGGAAGTCTCCGGGGTCGTGGAGAACAACCTCGTCGCCGGTGCCGTAGAACTGTTGAGGACGAAAACGACGGGGGCCGGTGAGACGACCCAGCCGCTCGAGTCCGAACGCTTTCCGGTTTTCGCGCGAGTCGTACGCGAACTCGTAATCGACATCGACTGGCAGGTTGTGACGACCGTTTATCGTATCTCGCCGGCCAATGGTGCCTGGACGCTCGAAGTCCCGTTGCTCGAAGGCGAGTCGGTATTGACCGAAGGCATCGAGGTTTCGGATGGCAAGGCGCTGGTTGCGATGGGTTCGGGTGCGAGCTCGGTCAGTTGGCGATCACGGCTGGTTCAGACGCCGACGGTCCAACTGGAGGCACCCGACCGCGTGTCGTGGATCGAGATCTGGAGTGTTGCGGCAAGTCAGGTATGGAACGTCGTCCAGGCCGGCACACCCGTCATTGCTCCGGCGCACATCGATCCGAGTTTCTGGTTGCCGGAGTTTCACCCCGAACCCGGCGAATCGCTCGAGCTGACGATCACCAGACCGGTCAGCGCCGGTGGTGAGACGCTGGCGATCGATCGCGTCAATCTGCAGACGAATGTCGGCAAACGTTCGTCCGAGACGTCAGTGCAGTTCGACTACCGCAGTACACGCGGTGCCCAGCACGTAATCACTATTCCCGAAGCAGCGGAGTTGCTGGACTTGTCCAGTGACGGTCGCAGCCTGCACCTAAGCCCCGATCAGGGACGTCTGCGTCTGCCGGTAGAACCTGGAAACCATACGGTTCAGCTGCGCTGGCGCGATACCGGTGACATCGGTTTCCGATCGCGTACGCCGTTCGGTGATCTGGGTGCACAGGCCGGCAACATACAGTTGAATTTGTCGATTCCGGACAACCGCTGGGTGTTGTTTACCAGTGGACCTGAACTCGGACCCGCGATCCTGTACTGGTCGGAACTCGCCGTGTTTTTTCTGATCGCATGGATACTCGGCCGCTCCCGTGTCACGCCGCTGCGGACTCATCAATGGCTGTTGCTTGGGCTCGGCTTCAGTACGTTTTCGTGGTGGGGATTCGCGATCGTTGCGCTTTGGTTGTTCGCAGCCGCCTGGCGCAAAACCTGGGACACGGACGTGCAACCGCGAACCTTCAACATCGTTCAGCTCCTGCTCGGGGGCCTGACGATCGCTGCGTTGTTCAGTCTGCTGACCATGATTCCGCAGGGGCTGCTCGGTACACCAGACATGCACGTGACCGGCTATGGTTCGTATGCAAACAGTCTGAATTGGTTTGCCGATCAGACCGACGGAGTATTGCCACATGCAAGTGCGATCAGCATTCCGTTGTGGATCTATAAAATTGCAATTCTGTTGTGGGCATTGTGGCTGGCGTTTGCACTCGTGCGCTGGTTACCGTGGGTCTGGCATTGTCTGTCCAGCGGTGGACTATGGAAGAGCGTGAAGTTGCAGTTTCCGACGAGAAAGTCGCGTAGGACAGAAGACGTACCTGACGCGAAGTGAGAGTTGTCAGGCGACGATGTCTGAACCCCGGAACAGTTTGATCAGTGCATCGGTGCGTGGACGAACACCGCGCCAGATGAAAAACGATTCGGCGGCCTGTTCGATCAACATGCCGGTACCGTCAAAAACACGACCACCGAGTTCTTCGACTGTCTTGCAGAATGGTTGGCCAGGCGCTCCGTATGTCAGGTCGTACCCGATCGTGTTCTGTCCGATCACTTCGGGCTTGAAGGTCGGGCAACGTCCTTCATGTCCTGCCGAAGTTGCGTTGACAACCAGATCGAACGGTTCTTCGGGCATCGACTCGTAATCGCTGACCTCGACGCGCAGGAACAGGTCCGCAAGCCTGTGGGCGCGTTCGAGGTTGCGGTTGACGATATGAACCAGGGCAGGATCTTCGTCGAGTATCGGACCGAGGATTCCGCTGGCGGCTCCCCCGGCTCCCAGGATGATGATCCGTGCACCGTTCAGAACCAGATCGATATTGCGTTTCAGGTCGACGACGAGTCCTGCCCCATCGGTATTGTCGCCGATGATCATGTCCTCCCGTTGCATGAGTATGTTGGCGACTTGCGCGCGTTTTGCACGCACTGTCTTGTTGTCGGCGAGGGCATAAGCAGCACGTTTGTGAGGCAGTGTGACATTCAGGCCTTTGCCGCCACTGGCGAAGAATCGTCGGGCGACGCCATCGAATTCGCTTGTACTTGCACGGATGCGCGTGTATTCGATCGGATCTCCGGTTTGTTCGGCGAAGGCGCTGTGGATCTCCGGCGAGCGGCTGTGCGCGACCGGATCGCCAATCACGGCGTATCGGTCAACTGACGTCATGCAAACTCGCCTCCTGTTTCGCCGGCGGACCAGGCTTTAGTCCGCGTTCCACTCTACGGCGATCATGGCGTAATTATTCGCCGGATCCTCGTCTCGGGCAAGCGTGGCCGGATCGGCGTAGTCCGATGAGAACCACCAGTTTCTAAGAGTAGACTCGATACAGGATGATTGCCAGATCGTCGCGGTTTGGTGTGTCAGCCAAGAATCAGCTTCAATATCTCGAAGAACACGATCGCGATGATCGCGCCGGCAGGAATCGTGATGACCCAGGAAAGAAAAATGTTGCGCACGACACGCAGATTGATTGCAGTGATACCACGCGCGAGACCGACACCCAGTACTGCACCTACCAATGTGTGTGTGGTTGAAATCGGCAGGCCTGTGCCGGAGGCGACGACAATTGTCGAAGCCGCTGCGAGTTCGGCCGCGAAGCCGCGGCTGGGCGTCAGTTCCGTGATGCGCTTCCCGACAGTGGCCATGACACGCCACCCGTAGGTCGCCAGACCGATGACAATGCCGGTTCCACCGAGTAACAAGATCCACGGTGAAACGGCGGCCTTCTGACCGACAACGCCGCTCGTGCTGATGCTGATGACCGCCGCGACCGGTCCGATGGCGTTGGCGACGTCATTCGATCCATGTGCAAACGCCATGCCCATTGCAGTGATGACCATCAGTACGCCGAAGATTTTTTCGAC
>JAZFZN010000274.1:0-3840 GCA_036475515.1 Gammaproteobacteria bacterium | reverse complement strand
GGTTGGCCGCTCTCAGCGATTGCACCCATGTTCCACACGACCGGGGTTTGAGCATCCAGATTGGTGGTACCGATGACGAGTCGTCTGCCTTTGCGATGTTCTGCCGCTACTTTGGCCAGAAACTCATCGTCAATGGATGTCGCAATAATCTTCCGCAACGGTCCGGTATCGGCCAGCGCAGGTCCACGCAGGATTTTGACCAAACCGAGTCTATCCATGATGTCCTCGGTATCGGTGGTTGTGTAGAAGGTCTCGAGGACATCGTCGTATTCGGGGCCCGCGAAGACGAACGGCGCGATCAACGCGCCCGTACTAACTCCACTGATGACCTGGAATTCGGGGCGTGTTCCGGCTGCGCTCCAGCCAACCAACAACCCGGCACCGAATGCGCCCTCTGAACCACCACCGGAAATCGCCAGAAAGTCAGAATAAGGCCCCGTACCCACACCAGCGGCCAACTCGGCCGCGGTCACGAGGAAATGATCCTTCATCGCTTCTACTTCGTCCGCGGTGCGCGGCGCGGTAGTCCTGGCGTTCGGAATCCCGGGAACGACCACTTGGGGCAGGAGCTCTTCTGGAACCGGATTGCGTTCGGGCGTCGACGCACACGCCTGCAGAAGGACTACGAACACGACGAGTACGGCGGTTCTCATGAGTTTTCCTTGGTTCCGGTGGTGTAGAGGCGATTCTATCAAACGAAAATAGTCACCGACGCCTATGACTCAAGTGTTTGGAATTCGCCATGGCGGTGATCGAGCAGAAATGACCGTGGAGGTACACTGAAGGTCCGCTGTACTTCCACTCGACAATCAGTCTGAACGTCGCTGACTGTCGTCGTACATCTTGATCAGGAAGGAACGGATCGCGGGTTCGGCTTCTTCGCGTGTCATCAGACGTTGTTCAGCCATCAGTGCGGCCATGTCCTTGAGCGTCCGTTTGCCATCGATCATCGACATCAGGAACGCGTAAACGCGTTGCGACATGGCCTGTACCCGGAAACTTTCCGTCAACGGCACGGGTATGTCGCCCGTAACGATCCAGTCGGGCAAAGATTTGTGCCGCGGCACCTGTTTAGCGTCCTTTTGTTTCGTGGCCGTGAACGTGACGACTGATTCGTGACGGCATTGGCGGCTCGCCGGCGAACACAGGTATGGAATCTGTGTTTCGTTCGACGAGAACTCCGAAAAACCGGCTTCGTCCAGTACGGTGCGGCATTCTTCGAGGCTGTAGTTCAACGCGGGATCCCGGTGTGGAAACGACAGGGAGCCGGTATTGATCCAGCGGCCGGAGGGACGCAACAAACGATTGATGCGTTGAGCCAGCAACCGGAAGTCCTGCATGATGATGTCGATCAGCCAGGGCGTGACGACCGTATCGAAACTCTGGGCGGCAAACGGTGCACGCAACGCATCGCCGAATACGAAGACGAAATTTTCGCCGACCGGCTGGTCTGCGCGCAGCTCGCGCAACACGGCGTGGTCCTCAATGTCTTTTGGCGCGATCGGGAATTCGTACAGTTGGATGTTCTTCCCGTTCATGACCTGTTGTGCCAGCAGCAACAGAAACGGGTTCATATCCAATGCGACGGTCAAATCCGGCTTCGCCTTCAGGTGAAAGTCGTATGCCAGACGACAGGCGCCGGCGCCGAGGACGAGTGTCTTACCGGCAGGTTGGTCGAGGGCATCCGCAACGGCTCGGTAGGATTCTTCATTTTCCCGCTGACCCCAGACCCAGTCGCGGTGCACGTTGCTGTAGTAGCTGTCCAGGCCCTGGTTGGCCGGCAAACGTGTCCGCAATGCAAGATAGGTCGCGTATTCGGCGGTCAGTGCACCGATGTTGAGGGGTGCCATCAACTGAGTGAGCCGTTCCAACTGGTCGCGGTAGGCGTCACGTTCGTGTTGCAGACGTCGGCGCGTTGCTTCGAGCAAATCCGGCTGTTGTAACGCGTTGTCCCGCTCCAGCGCCCGTTGTTCGAGGCGCTTGAGAACCAGATTCAGACGTTCCCGCCATTCGCCCAGACTGCTGTTCGGGTCCGCAAACAACCATGGAATGCCTTCGATCGCCGGGAATACGGTTTTGCAGGACTTGCAGACGTAGCTCTCGCCTTTGACATCGAGTGGGGTCGCGTCACAGCGGGGGCATGCAAGCAGTGGTGAAAACATCTACGGATTCATATCGCACCGTGGGTCGTCGCGATCTTACGCAGAACCAGAATCGATTGCATCCGGGTGGTTCTGGTTTCCGGGACGCTTTGCATCGTCCATAATCGGGGTCGGGTTGTCGCACAGGGGCAGGTTGAATGCCGCAGTTTCAGGTTTGGCTACCGCGTGTACTGTTCGAATCGTTTCTGATTGTCATCAGTATTGTGTTTGCACTGGCGCTGGACGAATGGCGCGAGGACAAAGACATTCAGGAGCTGGTCAACAGATCCATCGACAGCTTCGAGATGGAAATCGAACGCAACAAGTCGACCATTGAATACATCGCTCCGATACACGCAGGTCTTCAGGAGATCCTGGTACGCCGGCGCGGCGAGGGCGGCCCGCAAGCCGTGGCTGAATTCCGCGACCTGATGGCGGGCTTTCAGCCACCACAACTTTTCACCAGTGCCTGGGATACCGCGGTCGCAACCGGTGCGCTGAGTCGCATGGACTACGACGTCGTGCGCGCTCTGTCGCTGACATACAGCACTCAGAATCGTTACCGCGAGATCCACACGACGGGCATGAATGCGCTGTTGACGAACACCGGTCTGAGCCAGCAGAACTTCGATAACGCCATATACAGTGCGGAACGCTTCATGTCTGATGTAACCGCCGCGGAGACAGAACTACAGGTGTTCTATGAACAGGCCTTGCAGTTTATAGAAGAGACAAGAGAGAAGAGAGGGGTAACGCGCTCTGACTAGTTCAGCGGATAGCCTTCTTCGCCAGGCAGCTTGCCGTCGATTCTGACGACTTTGACTGTGTCATTCACCTCGGATGCCAGCATGAACGTGATGGAGCCTGGAACCGCGGTAATGAGTTCGAGCGCCATATTTGAGCTGAGAACGATCTTTGGTCCCGACGGGACTTCCGCACGGAACATCTTCGCAATCCAGTACGTGCGAAACTGGGCTTCGTTCATCTCGTAGATGCGCTTGAGGACGACTCGCCGCGCATAAGTGGCTGGTGCACTGACCATCAATGTGATTCGCGACTTGTCGCTCCAGAACTGCTGCTCTGCGAACAGAACCCGTCGCAGTTCCGCCATGGACAGTTCGTTGACGTTCGTTTCGGGATGAACGACGATCGCTACGGGTTTCTGATCGGCAGCATGCGCCGGGAGACCAGTCAACAAGACAGCTCCGGCAACAGCAATTGCCTTGTAGATCAACAGCTTTCCTATGATTCTTCGCATCACCGTGCTGCGTAGGTTGTTCCACCGCCTCCGATGACAAAAGCGACCTGGAGCCAGAAGCTGTCCACATCGCCGACGCCTGCCTGGTCCTCGCTGCGATATTCGCCTTTCAGTGCCGCGTAGTAGGAAAAGTCCCAGCGAACGCCAACGAGCAGACGTTCAAAATTGAGCCCGAGACCACCGAGCAGGGGATCGTCAGCGTCGACGTCTGTGTTTTCATAACGTGCATAGGGCTTGAATTTTTCGAAGCCAGGCAGGCGGTAGGCAATTTGCGCGTAGAAAGATTTGGTGTCGCCATTCGCTCCTGCTGTATTCGTGCGCTCATGTTGGCTGTAGTAGTACTCTGAAATAATTTCCGGCGTTTCGGTCTGAAGTGCGAAGTACGCGTTGAAGATCGTCTCATCGACTTCCGGACCGATGGCGGGTGTTGCACGGTCGGAG
>JAZFZN010000273.1:0-4751 GCA_036475515.1 Gammaproteobacteria bacterium | reverse complement strand
CTTGAGAAAAGAAGCATGCCTGACGGTTGTTACCACGTTGGATGACGTGTAGCGGGAATCCGACCGCATTGAATCTTGGCTTCCTTGCCATAGATACTCTCCTTAGAATTCAACAACTTAAAAAATACTCTCTGACCCCAATTTAGAGTTCGGGAGACTTGATGACCATCATTTTGTCGATCGTCATGTCGTGCATCGTGTATGGAATGCCGCCGACAGCGAGTCCGGACTGTCTCAGCCCGGCAAACGGCATGCCGTCGATGCGGAATGCGGTGTGGTCGTTGACCATGACGGCCGACGCGTCGAGGCGTTTGAAACAACGCAACGCGGTGTCTAGGTTCTCGGTGAACACGGCGGCCTGAAATGCATACGGCAAACTGTTTGCACGTTTGATCGCCCCGTCCAGACGGTCGCAGGAATAGATACAAACCGCTGGCCCAAAGATCTCCAGCTGACTGACCTTTGCATCCTCCGGTGGATCGAGCAACACCGTGCATGGATACAGGCTGGCCGACAGGGGCTTTCCGCCGGCCAAATGTTTTGCGCCAGCATGTACCGCTTCGGTCACCCAATTGTCGACTCGTTCGACTTCCGCGTGACGAATCAGTGGGCCGACCTCCGTAACCGCTAGCGTCGGATCCCCGATGTCGAGTTCTTCGGCGGCAGACGCCAGCCTTTTTGCAAACTTGGGCGCAGTCTTCTTCGACGCGAAAACACGTTGTACAGAAACGCACACCTGCCCCGCGTGATAGAACCCGCCTTTCAGGACCGCGGGCAACGCAACATCGAGGTCCGCATCTTCAGCCAGAATCAGCGGCGCCGCGCCACCATGCTCCAATGCACAACGCACACCCGGTGCGACTTTCGAACGCAGACTCCAGCCGACCTTGGCGCTGCCGATGAAACTGAAAAACCCGACACGCGGGTCGGTCACGAGTTTTTCGGCGACCGGAATGCCGGTCGGGATCAGAACCTGACACCATTCCGGTGGCAGCCCGGCGGCGCGCAGGATTTCGACGAAACGGATGCACGACAACGGCGTGTCGTCGGCCGGCTTGACGATCACCGGGCAACCGACGGCGACCGCGGCGGCAACCTGATGCACGATCAGGTTCAACGGGTGGTTGAATGCACTGACCGCGACCACGACGCCGATCGGTTCTTTTTGCGTGAACGCCACGCGATTGACCGACGCGGGGGACATACCCATCGGAATCACGTCACCCTGATCGGTCCTCAACGTTTCCGTGCAAAGACGCAGACCATCGATCGCACGGGTCACCTCGACCTGCGAATCGATCAACGGCTTGCCACCCTCCCGTGCCGCCTCGAGCGCCAGCGTCTCATGGTGTTCAGACATGATGTGCGCGGCTTTCTCGAGTATTTCGATGCGTTGCGACAACGCAAGCCAGGAGTCGCGGTCGCGGTACAGCCCATGGGCAATCGCCAGGGCTTTGTCGACGTGCTCCGCACCACCGGTTTCCAGTTCTGCAATCTTTGCACCGTCATAAGGTGCGGTAACGATCGTCGTACCGGCAGCGGGCAAACTACCTTCGATCAACAACGGATAACGGTCGGCCGTCAGGTTCAGTTTGCTCATAATCGGAACGGTCAAAAAGTACTCGCCGACACCACTTTTTTCACTTCTAGATGGTGGCGGTGATTTCACCGAGTTTCTTCGTCAGAAGCTGATTCTCCCGATAATCGATCGGAATGACCACCAAGGATGGGCCTTTGTCGTTGAAAGCTTCTTCGAGTTTGTCCCTGAGGTCACGGCTTTTTGTCACGACCTGTCCGCTCCAGCCGAAGGAATCAGCGAGCTTGACCCAGTCGGGATTGCCGAATGCAAGATCGGTGTGGCGATGAAATTCGTTTTCCTGTTTCCACGCGATCAAACCATAACCACCGTCTTCCCAGACCAGCACGACAAGGTCCAGATCGAGCCGGCGCGCCGTTTCCATCTCCTGTACGTTCATCAGGAACCCACCGTCCCCGCAAACCGCAAGTATGCGCTTGTCCGGGTATACGAGTTTCGCAGCGATGGCGCCGGGCAATGCGAAACCCATCGAACAGAAACCGTTCGGAATCAGACAGGTATTCGGTTCATGGCAATGGTAGTGCCGTGCAATCCACATCTTGTGTGCACCGACGTCGGATAAAAGTACGTCCTCCGGACCGAGCACCTGGCGTGCGTCCCACAACGCTTTTTGTGGCCGGATGAATCCGTCCGTATCGTCCTGCGCGTGTTCCGCGATGTCGGCCGTCATGTCAGCTCGAATCTTGTGTTGGAAGCTCAGATCGAAGTCGGGTACGCCATTGAGTTCGAACCGCTTGATCAGCATTCCGAGTGTTTGTGCGAGATCGCCGATCAGCTCGACGTCCGGATGGTAATTCTGATCGATCTCTGCCGGCAGGAAATCAGCGTGAACGATGGATTTTGTGCCATCCGGGTTCCACAGACGTGGCTGGTATTCGACCATGTCGAAACCGAGTGTGATGACCAGATCCGCATTGTCGACCGCGAGTACGACGCGATCCTTGGTACCGAGTCCGATCGTATACAGGCAATAATCGGCATCCATGTCGACCGCGCCCTTCGCCATGAAGGTCGAGATCACGCCGATACCGGTTTTCTCGCAGAGTTCTCGCAACTGTTTGCTGGCGCGTTTCCGGATCGTACCGTTGCCGGCGATGATGACCGGCTTCTTCGCGCTACTGATCATTTCGAAGGCTTTGTCGACGATGACATCGTCGGGTACCGAGCGCCGGAACCGTTTTGGTTTCATCGGTTTGGCCGTCGTTTCGTCCTTCGCGATGTCTTCGGGCAGTTCGATGTGCGCGGCGCCCGGTTTCTCGGTGCGCGCGATCCGTACGGCCTTGCGCACGATCTCCGGGATCGTGCCGGCCTGAAGCACCGTCGTCGACCATTTGGTCACCGGTTCGAACATGTGGACGACATCCATGATCTGGTGCGACTCCTTGTGCAGTCGTTCGGTCGAACCCTGGCCGGTCAGCACCAGCATCGGCGAACGGTCCATGTTCGAATCGGCGACACCGGTGATCAGGTTGGTTGCACCGGGACCCAGGGTCCCCAGACAACCGGCCGGATTGCCGGTCAACCGGCCATAGACCTCAGCCATGAAAGCAGCACCCTGCTCCTGCCGCGTCAGAATGAACCGGATGCTGTCCGACTGTTCGAGGGACATCATGAAGTCGGCGTTCTCTTCGCCCGGGACACCAAAGATGTATTCAATCTCCTCTTCTTCCAGGCAGCGCACAAAAAGATCAGATGCTTTCATCGGTGTTTGTTCTCCAGGGGTCGAAGTCCGCTTTGCCCCGGACTTTTCAACAGATTCTTTCATTCGCTTCTCCCACGAACAGGGCCAGCTCTGGCACTGCTCGTAATGGGGTCGGAGCATGCTCCGACCCCAACTGGCCTGTCAGGCTGCCAGCGGCGGATACAATTCATCCAGCGGTATGCTCTTGCCATCCTCCATCACCACTCGGCAGTGCATGCGTTTCAATCGTCGCGGTTCCGGTACGCCACAGGAATGCGCAATGACACCGACTTCATAGTTGATGTGTTTGGCATAGTTTGCGACGCGATCTTGTTTGTCGGTGACGACCAAGCCACGTTGCAGACGTTTGTTGTGGGTCGTGATGCCGGTCGGACAGGTGTTCTTGTTGCACTGTAACGCTTGTATGCACCCCAATGCGAACATGAAGCCACGGGCCGAAACGGTAAAGTCGGCGCCAACACACAACGCCAACGCTACTTCCGCCGGTGTGATCAGTTTGCCGGACGCGATGACACGGACCCGGTCCCTCAGTCCGTGCTTGGTCAGCAAATCGATGACCAATGGCAGGCTTTCCCTCAAAGGCAGCCCCATGTAGTCGATCAGACTCATCGGCGCAGCACCCGTGCCGCCGTCGGCCGAATCAACCGTGATGAAGTCCGGGGCCGATTCGATACCGCGGCGGTTCACTTCTTCGAACAGGTCCTCCAGCCAGCCGTATGCGCCGATGACAGCCTTGAACCCAACGGGCTTGCCGGTGACCTTGCGCACGTGATCGATCATATCGAGCAGGTCAGCGGCCGAGTTGACCTCCGGATGGCGATTCGGGCTGATCGAATCCCCACCGACCGGAATCCCGCGGATGTTTGAGATCTCTTCGGTCACTTTGCCACCGGGCAGGATGCCGCCCTTGCCGGGTTTGGCGCCCTGGGACAACTTGATCTCAAACATCTTGACCTGATCGTAATCCGCAATCAGTCGCAATTTCTCATCGGACAGTTTGTCGTTCTCGTCGCGCACTCCGTACTTGGCCGTGCCGATCTGAAACACGATGTCGGCGCCGCCTTCGAGGTGCCATGGCGACAGACCCCCCTCGCCGGTATTCATCCAGACCCCCGATTTGCGCGCACCGTTGGACAGCGCCAGCACCGCGGGTTTCGAGATCGCCCCATAACTCATTCCAGAGATGTTGAAGATCGAATTTGGCCGGTACGGTTTCGCGGCGTAGGGACCGATCGTCACCTTGGTGGTCGGTACCGCGTCTTCATCCAGAGTCGGGTACGGGCAGTTCACAAACAATGCCGTACCGACCGGTTTCAGATCCCGGGTTGAACCAAACGCGACCGTGTTGTCGATGCCTTTTGCTGCACGGTAGACCCAGGAACGTTGTGCACGGTTGAACGGCATTTCTTCGCGGTCCTGCGAAAAAAAATACTGGCGGAAGAACCCACCCAT
>JAZFZN010000272.1:0-2555 GCA_036475515.1 Gammaproteobacteria bacterium | reverse complement strand
AGCCGACACGCCGCGCGGTCACTGCACGAGCAGTCTGATCCGTTGCCCGTATCACGCATGGACGTACTCGGCCAACGGCGACCTGGTCGCCGTACCGCGGGAAAAAGCCTATCGCGGACTCGATAAGGCCGAGTGGGGCCTGAATCCTGTAGCCGTCGAGATCTGGAACGGGTTCGTGTTCGTCAGTCTCGAGCCGGACGGCGCAACATCGGTCGCGGAGATGATGGCGCCGTTCAATGACGAACTGCGGAACTACCGGTTGCCCGATTTACAACCACTCGGCCGCGTCACATCGAGACCGCGACCCGTCAACTGGAAGACCGTCACCGACAACTATGTCGACGGATTGCACATTGCGGTTGCACATAGTGGCCTGAAAAACATTGCTGCGCGCAGCTACCGACTCGAAACAAGCGAACACGTGTCGAAGATGAGTGCCGACCTCGAATTGATCGGACGGGGTGGCTGGTCGGAACGTGCTTATCTCCAAACACTACCGGAGGTCGACCATCTGCCGGATGAACGACAACAACATTGGACCTACTACATGTTGTGGCCAAACATCGCGTTCGATGTGTATCCGGATCAGGTGGACTTCATGCAGATGCTGCCGGTGGGCCCGGAACAGACCCTGATCAGAGAAATTTCCTACGCTTTGCCGGACGACCGACGAGAGATGCGCCTTGCCCGCTATCTGAACTGGCGCATCAATCGCGTCGTGAACGAAGAAGACCGGCACCTGGTCGAACGCGTGCAACAGGGAATGCGTAGCGGCGCTTTCGAACGTGGCCCGCTTTCGGACGAAGAGATCTGCCTGCGTCATTTCGCTGACAAGCTGCGCAGGCTAATACCCGAAGCAACACGCTCAAGCGAATCCGATACGAAATGACTGCTCCATCCGGGAAATGACTCCGACAGGACACGGATAGACGGGAAATGCCTGCGGAACATAATCGCATCGGTTTTTGGACATGCACGGCCCTGGTCATGGGCAACATGATCGGGTCGGGAATCTTTCTGCTACCCGCTGCACTCGCTTTCTACGGTGGTATCAGCGTCCTCGGCTGGCTTTTCACCGCAGCCGGCGCAACCCTGATTGCGCTCGTGTTCGCCCGAATGAGTCGCATCGTGCCGAAAGCTGGTGGACCCTACGCGTACACACGCAGGGGATTCGGTGATTTCGCCGGTTTTCTCGTCGGCTGGGGTTACTGGATATCGATCATGTGTGGCAATGCGGCGATCGCCGTTGCGCTGGTCAGCTATCTGACCGTGTTCTTCCCTGCTCTGGCGACCGACCGATTGCTGGCCGGCGGCACAGCAATTGCCGTGTTGTGGTTGTTGAGTTGGGTGAACAGCCTCGGCGTCAAACGAGCCGGGTATGTCGCAGTTGTAACGACCGTACTGAAACTCTTGCCCCTGATTGCGATTGGCACTCTTGGCCTTCTGTACTTCAACGCTGATCACTTCAGCCCGTTCAACATGAGCGATGAAAGCAATTTCTCGGCGATCACCGCTTCTGCAGCGCTGACCCTGTGGGCGTTCATGGGGCTCGAATCGGCAACGATTCCTACCGGCGACATCGAGAATCCCGAGAAAATCATTCCCCGTGCGACAGTTCTGGGTACGGTGGCTGCCGCCGTGATTTATATCTTGTCGACCGTGGCCGTGATGGGTGTCGTCGCACCGGCCGTATTGAGTGAATCGATGGCACCGTTTGCCGACGCGGCGGCTGCGATCTGGGGCAACTGGGCTGGCAAGGCCGTTGCCATCGGCGCCGTGATCTCCTGTTTCGGTGCACTAAACGGCTGGATCCTGAATCAGGGGCAGATACCGCTTGCCGCCGCACGCGACGGTTTGTTTCCCAAAGCGTTTGGTCAAGTCACGAAGAACGGTGCACCCGTGTTCGGAATCGTCGTGTCCAGCATCCTGGTTTCGATACTCATCTCGACCAACTACACACGCGGACTCGTTGAACTGTTTACCTTTGCGATTCTTTTGTCGACGCTCACGGCACTCGTACCATACGCGTTTACGACGATGGCGGAACTGATGGTGTTCATCAACGAACGTGAACGCTTCAGCGGGGAGCGACTGTTCGGCGCGTCGATCATTGCCGGCCTCGCATTCGTTTATTCGTTGTGGGCGATCGGCGGTGCCGGCGAGGAAATCGTGTTCTGGGGTTTCCTGCTGTTGCTTTCGGGATTGCCTGTTTATGTCGGTGTGCGTTGGAGTCAGCAGCGTTCGCAGTCCTGATTGATCGACGCTCCTGCCCAGTCACTGCGCTTTCTGGAAATGCTGCAAAGGATGGACCTGCCCAAGGCATGAGCGTTTAACATAACGTGCTGCCTTCCTTCGCTGAGTGTTTCGGCTTCAAAAGCATTTCTGAGAGACCCATCACGAAGTCCCGGCGACCTACGTGTATTCTGGTTGGGATCCTCTGGGGGCTCCATGTGGGCACAACGAGCCTGGCGGATCAGCGGTGTTCAATAACGGAAGCGCACAACAGTGAGATATCGGCCGTGTCGGTCAGCCCTGCTGTTCTCATTCTCTCGGCA
>JAZFZN010000271.1:0-2312 GCA_036475515.1 Gammaproteobacteria bacterium | reverse complement strand
GCGGGCTTGAAGAATGTATTGCCTCCGCTGCCACTGGATGTCAGTAAACAACCGTGGCCGATAGCAGACGTGGACGCCGTGTTCAGTGCCAACACGACGCACATCATGTCGTGGCCCGAAGTGGAACGGATGTTCGAGGGCGTTGGTGACTTGCTGAAGGTGGGCCGTCCATTTTGTCTTTATGGTCCGTTCAACAAGAATGGTGAGTTCACGAGCGCAAGCAACCAGGCGTTCGACGCGGACCTCAAGAGCCGCGATCCGCAGATGGGAGTGCGGGACATTGGCGATCTCGAGGTTCTCGCGGAAAAAAACGGCATGGTTGTGGAAGACGACGTCGAGATGCCGGCCAACAACAGGATACTGATTTGGCGACGACAGTGACTCTTCCCGGTTATACCGACGTGTGTGAAGCCTACGAACGCATCCGAACCGTGGTTCGGCGTACGCCGGTCATCTCATCGTCAAGTGTCAGCCAACGCGCCGGTCGACGATGCTTGTTCAAGTGCGAAAACTTCCAGCGTACCGGCGCTTTCAAGTTTCGCGGTGCATCGAATGCAGTCGCTGCCCTGTGCGAAGATGAATGCGCTCGCGGCGTCGCCACACATTCATCCGGGAATCATGGCGCAGCACTCGCATTGGCTGCGCAGTCGCGTAACGTCAAGGCAACGATCGTGATGCCCGAAAACGCGGTCGCATCAAAACGACGGGCCGTTGAGGCATACGGTGGTGTGGTACGACTTTGCGAAGCGACGATGCAAGCGCGGATCTCGACGTTGGAATCCGTCGTGCATAAAGATGGCGCCGTTTCGATCCCGCCCTACGATCATCCTGCAGTCATTGCCGGGCAGGGCACTGCGGCGCTGGAACTGCTCGAGGACATCGAGCCACCGGAGCTGATCCTGACACCGGTCGGTGGTGGTG
The DNA here is from genome assembly GCA_036475515.1 of Gammaproteobacteria bacterium. Taxonomy (GTDB): domain Bacteria; phylum Pseudomonadota; class Gammaproteobacteria; order Steroidobacterales; family JAZFZN01; genus JAZFZN01. The sequence continues at coordinate 1,391 of JAZFZN010000271.1, read as the reverse complement.
GTCTACTCAGCGGTACGGCTCTCGTCGCCCGGGAACTCGCGCCACAAGCGGCGATCATCGGTGTCGAACCGGCCGGTGCGGATGACACGCGTCGTTCGTTTCTGAAAGGCAAACGTGTGACGGATGTCGTTCCCGACACGATTGCGGACGGCTTGCGCGCGACCGTCGGTGAACTGACATTTCCGTTGATCCGCGAAAACGTGGACGACATCGTCGTGGTCGACGAAGACGCAATCATCGATGCGATGTTGTTCGTCTGGGAACGCATGAAAATAGTCATTGAGCCATCAGCCGCCGTGCCTGTAGCCGCATTGTTCGGCAGCGATCTGCGCGGTCGCGGCACCGCCGCTGTGATAATCTCGGGCGGGAACATCGACGTCTCCACGGTGTCGGATTCGTTCAGCAAGAGGACATGATCATGCGCGTACTCATTGGTCTGGTCTGCACCGTTCTCGCGACCACCGCGGGCGCCGGCGAGTTTTCGCTTCGGGATTCGATGACCGCCGAGGAGTTCCACGAGGCCGGACTCGCGGCTTTGTCGGAACAACAGCTCGATGAACTCGAGGCCTGGATTCAAACACGTTTGATCGGTGATGCGGACGTGCCAAAAGCTTCAGTTGCTCCTGCTGCGATCGCAGCACCAGCCGTTGCAGCACCGGTACTGACAACGCCTGCACCCGCACCGGTTGTCGTGCCGGTGCCGACCGTCGATTCATCCGCACCTGCGCCGCCTGCACCGGCAGCGCCACCCGCACCGGTTGCACCGACCACACCGGTTGCACCGACCACACCGGTTGCATCGACCACACCGGAAGTACCGGAACCAGTGGTGGTTGCGTCAACAGAAACCGTGGCAGCGAACGACGACCTGTTCGGCAAAGAAGATGAGCTGGAGCTGACGCTGCCAGAGCGGATTACCAGCTACATTGACGGCGAGTTCACCGGCTACGAACGCGGCGCGATTTTCAAACTGGAAAACGGCCAGGTCTGGGAGCAGGCCGAGTCCAAAGAGTGGGACCACAATGCCTCCCACCCGGCAGTGGAGATTTACCGCCGTTCGCTTGGAAGTTATCGGCTGAAGCTCGCCGCCTACAACCGATCGGTACGCGTGCGTCGGATCAAGTAGCCGGTTCGGCGACCTGGCCTCCCGCTGTCAGGTTTTCCGACGAACCGGTAACCGTTACCGGTTGCCCGGGCCGCAGACGTTCCGCACCCCGCACGACGACACTGTCGCCGGGATGCACGTCTCCGCTGATCTGGATCATCGTGCCATCGCCGAGACCCGTCACGACGCTGATTTGTTCGGCGGTCTGACACGGAGTTTCATCGTCACCACAAACATCGTCGTTGATGCGGTACACGCTCGTGCCTTCACGTCTGAGAACCAGCGC
>JAZFZN010000270.1:0-2278 GCA_036475515.1 Gammaproteobacteria bacterium | reverse complement strand
GCTTTGACACGCAACGGCCGGCCGGTGGCGAGCTTTTTCTCGAACTCCTCGAGGGGAATGACTTCGTCGGCGCCACGCCTCAGTTCATCCAGCTGCTCGGCCACCGGCGGCATCTGGAGCTTGGATTCCTTGTTCAAAATGCTACCTATGTACTGGTTTTGTGACGAAAAAACCGTAATATGAACCGCTCGTGTACAGACTGACCCAACTTCGCCACGATTATAAGCCACGGCCGCGCAGATCCCGTCCAGTGAACCGTATCCCGTGGTTCCTGGCTGGACTCGGTCTGCCGTTGCTGGGTCTGGCCCTGGGTTTTTCGAGCCGCGAAAACCGTACCGAACCCGCCATCGAAATGTCGGTACGGGAAGTCGCGATTCCTGAAACCATCGCGCAACCACCCGAACTGCTACCGCAGCCGGTTGAACCGGAACCCGCTGGCGAACGTATCGACCTCGTTGTCCGTTCCGGCGATACACTCGACCAGTTGTTCAAGACCAATGACCTGAACCGTTCCGACCTTGCACGGATCATGCAGGTTCCTGAAGCGAAAAAGAACCTGCGCAAGCTGTATCCCGGCGACACGATTACCGTCGTCCACGAAGAAGGCAAAGTTTCCGAACTGGGCCGTCGCATTAATGAAACCACTTCGCTGCTCATCAAGAAAGCAGACGACGGTTACGCAGCGGAATTCTTCGCCCACCCGGTCGAGAAACGAACACGGCACGCACACGGGCGCATCGACAGTTCGTTGTTCCTCGCAGGCAAGGCCGCCGGCCTTTCCGACACGATAGTGATGAAACTGGCCGGAACCTTTGCCTGGGACATTGATTTCGTGCTCGACATACGCACGGGTGATGAATTCACCGTGATTTACGAACAGATCTGGCAGGAAGGCGAATACCTGCGGGACGGAGAGATCATAGCCGCCGAGTTCATCAATCGCGGCGAACAATTCCGCGCGGCACGATTCGAGTACGGCGATGGTCTGATCGGCTACTTTACTCCGGAGGGAAGAAACGTACGCAAAGCGTTTATTCGTGCTCCGATTGCGCTTTCACCACGCGTTACGTCGAACTTCAATCCGCGTCGCAGGCATCCGGTCCTGAAAACGACACGGCCTCACCGTGGTGTCGACTACGGTGCACCGACCGGTACACGCATCAAAGCAGCCGGCGATGGCAAAGTAATTTTCCGTGGACGCAAAGGCAACTATGGCAACGCGATCATTTTGCAACACGGTGGCAACATCACGACCCTGTATGCCCACATGTCGAAGTACGCGAACGGTACCGGTGGCGGCAAACGCGTCAAACAAGGTCAGACCATCGGTTACGTCGGCCGCACCGGTCTGGCGTCGGGACCGCATCTGCACTACGAATACCGCATCAACGGCGTGCACCGGAATCCGCGTACGGTGAAACTTCCCGATGCGGCGCCGGTGGAGCCTACATACCGCGCCGATTTCATCTCAACAGCAAAGCCATTGTGGGCGCAACTCGACGTGATCCGTCAAACACAACTCGCCCGTGTTCCGGCTGGACCCAAAAACGACGACAGCTGACGGACCCGTGTCCGTACCGACCTTCCTCGACTGAACCCAAGTGGACGATCTCTACATCGGTCTGATGTCCGGCACCAGCATGGATGGCGTTGACGCCGCGCTCGTCGACCTCAAAGACGGCCAGCCAAAGATTCGCGCAACACTGGGCAAAGAGATGCCTGCTGCGATTCGCGAACAACTCGTAGGGTTCATCGAACAACCGCACAAGATCGATCTCGACGAACTCGGATCGCTGGATACCGCACTCGGTGTTGTATTTGCCGACGCCGCGATTGCATTGCTCGATGAGGTGGGTGTGCCGGCGAAGAAAATCGCCGCGATCGGCAGTCATGGACAGACCGTCCGACATCGTCCGGAGGGCGAGTATCCATTTACCCTTCAGATCGGCGATCCCAACGTCATCGCGACCCGCACGAGAATCTGCACCGTTGCTGATTTTCGTCGTCGCGATGTTGCACTCGGTGGACAGGGCGCACCGTTGACGCCGTTGTTTCACGAAAGCGTATTTGCCGATCCTCAGGAAAACCGCATCGTGTTGAACATAGGCGGGATTGCGAACATCACGACCTTGTTACCGGATAAACCGGTCACCGGTTTCGATACCGGTCCGGGCAACACATTGATGGACGCCTGGGTCCGCCGCAGTCTCGGCCAGCGTTGTGACATCAATGGTGCATGGGCCGCCGGTGGAACCGTCGTCGAGAACTTGCTCGAACG
>JAZFZN010000269.1:0-2964 GCA_036475515.1 Gammaproteobacteria bacterium | reverse complement strand
TATCGTTGGTGTCGGTCACGGAATTCGGCAGGTACAGTTCAAGCACCGCCATCCGCGAGAACACCGCAGTAATCAACAGAAACGGAACGAGCACCACCATCAGGTTCATGAAGGCAGTGATGTTCAGTTCCGCCGGGTCGCGGCGGTCTGCATGTCGCGAGCGACGGTTCATGCGGTCGCCTCACCTCGGGCGCGTTCGGTAATCGTATTCAGGAACTTCACCGAAGCCATTTCGAGACTGTCGATCAACTCGGTGGTCTTGGTCTGCAACACCGTGTGGAACAACAGCAACGGAATAGCGACCATCAGACCGAACGCAGTCGTGTTCATCGCAACCGAGATGCTGGCTGACAACATGTCGGCTTTCTCGGCCGGATTCGCCGCTGCCACTGCCGTGAACGCCCGGATCAGACCGATGATCGTTCCAAGCAACCCGAGCAGAGTCGCAATGTTGGCGAATGTCGCGAGATAGTGCGTGCGTTTCTCCAGTCCCGGGAGGACTTCCATCAGGCTTTCTTCCATGGCCTTTTCGATGTCATCGCGACGACGTGCCGTTTTCACACGGCTCAACCCATAGGTCATGATTTTCGCGATCGCGGTGCGCGACTTGTTCGTGACCGACATCGCCTGCTGGTATTGCCCTCGTTCCAGCATTGGAACGAGCTTCTTCCACAGCGAGCGGTTCTTCGCTTTTGAAGCACTCAGGTACAGATAGCGCTCGATCGCAATCGCCGCGCCCAGCGCAAACACGATCACGATCGGATACATGAACGCGCCTCCGTCCTGGAAGAACTTCACGAATGTGTTAAAGGTGCCCATCGTGTTGTCTCCTCTGACAAATCATTCAACTGAATTCGATTCAGTGATTCCGCTTTCCTCGGCGGTAATCTCTTCGTAGTACTCGAGCTGCCGGAGAAACACTTCCCGGTCGACCGGGGCCAGCACCTCGTCAAGCAGGCTGCCTGCGGGGCGTCCTTTGAGCTCGCCGAGTTCGGCCTTCTTCCACGGCACGATGTAGAGTACTTTGGGAAGCTCCTGGCTGCCGGTGACGGACGTCACACCCAGCTGAACCGGTCCAGAACTGGATGTGGCTGGAGGCAGTGTGTTCTCCGCTTCCGACTCATCAGTCAGTTCCTGAGCCACGGCCACTGAGGTCGCGATGCAGGCCAGCAATAGATAATTCTGAAGTTTGTGTTTCATTGAACCTGTGCCGTTTGCGACCGGCTTTGCAATCTCAGTTGCAGGTCTGCAATCCAGCCGGACACCTGCTCATCTTCACTACCGGTAAGTTCCTGGTAGCGCTCGTAATGTGGCAACGCTTGTTCCGGTTGCTGCAGATAGATTTCGTACAGCACGCCGAGATTCAGGTGAGCAAAGGCATAGTCCGGTGCCAACGCGACGGCCTGTTCGTAGTTGGCCTGCGCTGCGTTGAACTCGCCGTTGCGTCGCGCCAGGATGCCGAGCTGGTTGTACGCGATCGCGTTATCGGGTCGCAGCTCCAGCGCACGTACGAACAACAGCTTTGCCTCGGCAGTGCGGCCGTCTCTCGCGTAAATGATCGCCAGATTCAGGACCGGTCCCGCATGTCCTGGATAACTGTCTGCCAGTTCCTGCAGGATCGCTTCTGCGCGCAGCGCGTCACCGACCTCGAGCATGTTCACCGCCTGCGCATACAAGCCCTGGTCGTTCTGGGAGACCTCTGCCGGTTCATCCGGGATCGGTGGCAAGGCCAGGACAGGCGCCGCGGCTTCCCGCTTCGGTTGGGGCATTGTCGTGATCGCCGTGGTACCGATATCGGTTTTCGGTACGGCTGTTTGCGGACGATCGGGCGTGCCGGCGCAACCGCCGACAACAACGGTTGCAATCGTGAACAACACGATGCGTTCAATACATACTGGCAACCGCATTCTCACTCTTCTCCGTTTTCGCGTAACGCGCCGGCATCAGTTTCGCCAGTGCTTCGAGAGACGCCTTGACCCATTCGTCATATACGCCGTCGCTCAATCGACCCACGTTTACTTCGTGCAGATCGATGGCCTGTTCTTCGAACGGAAACGCCTGTTCCTCGAGCAGGATTTCGTACTGTTCGAATTCGTCCGTGTTCAGACCTGCCGGGCGTTGTGATTCCATCAATGCGCGACCGAAATCGTCGTAGATCTCGGCAATTCGATACGTCGCGGCGGTCGTCACTTCCGAAACACCGTAGTCTGCGGCACGTGCATACGCGTCCAGAGCACGTTCCATCTGTGATTTTTTCGCCGGCAGACTCTGATCCAACGGCACCGTCAACGTGATCGCGCGATAAGTCCTTGCAACCGGTTCGGCGAGTACCATCGACGCTTTCGCCGCCAGGTACTTCGTGCGCGTGCTGCGCTCGGAACCTGCTCCGGCGTCGGCAATGACGATTTCATTCAACCAGTAGTGGTAGCCGGCGGTATCGCCCTGCTGTTCATAGATCCCCGCCAGTTTCTGTCGAGCTTCGATCGCCGGTTCGACCGGATACGAGAATTCGTTGACATAGTTCGTCAGCACGCGTGCCGTTTCGCCGATCATCCCGGCCTGCTCGTACAATTCCTGTGCCTGCCACAAACTCTGTTCCCGAAGCGCATGGTCGGTGGACGTTGACGCAATGCGTTCGAGCTCACCGGCAGCCTTGACCGGCTGGTCACTCTTCAGATATGCCGCTGCGAGTTTTTCATCGACGTCGTTGTTCAATTCATGATCGGGGTATCGCGCACGGAAGTCTTCGAGCACGCCGGCAGCTTCACCCCAGCGTTCCAATCCAATCAGAGCTGCTGCCGCGTCGTATTCGGCGGTCGGCACGATGCTGCTGCCCGGTGCGAGAACGGCAACACGCCGGAAATGATCGACCGCAGCAGCCATGTCGTTTGCGTCGCGGGCTGCTTCACCTTGTTTGTAAACAGACGAAGCCAGCCGCGCGACCATGTCGTCCCGGTTCTCATC
>JAZFZN010000268.1:0-4243 GCA_036475515.1 Gammaproteobacteria bacterium | reverse complement strand
GCTGAGGTACACGCCTTCAGGTACCGTGCGTACGAGTTCGTCGACCAGATGCACGACTTCGGGTCGGCTGCGCTGCAGTTGCTCGATGATTTCCATACGCGCCAAAAGGCGTTCCTTTTTCGCCTCGAGGTCGCTGATCTCTTCGATTTGTTGGTCGACGATCGCGATCTGTTCGTGCAGATAGCCGTTGCGTGCAATCTGATGATCGATGAACCGGCTCATCGTCCAGGACATGATCAACGTCAACCCCAGACCGAGCACAGCACCGGCCGCCGCTGCGACCATGAATTGCTTCTGGCGTTCTTTGCGGAGCCCTTCGCGCCAGGGCAACAGGTTAATTTGTGGCATCAGTCAAAACTCCTCAAAGCCAGACCGCAGGCGGTCAACAGTGCAGTGGCATCTTTCGCAACGCCCTGTGACTTAGCCTTGGAGGCTATCTTCATCCGGCCGAGCGGATCTCCGACCGAAGTCGGGATGTTCACACGGCTCGCAATCACTTCGGCGACACCGGGAATATTCGCGCAACCGCCACAGATCAGGATCTGATCGGGTGGCTCACGACCACCACCGGATGCGAGATAGAACTGTAGTGAACGGCTGACCTGCTGAGTCATGTCGTCGATGAAGCTGTCCAGCACCTCGGGTTCATAGTTGCTGGGCAGACCGCCTTCTTTTTTGGCGCGTCCGGCTTCCTGCAAACTCAGCCCGTAAGTGCGCATGATTTCTTCGGTGAGCTGTTGGCCACCGAATGCGAAGTCACGTGTATACACGACGCGCAGGTTGTCTAGGACACTGAACGTCGTGCTGGATGCACCGAAGTCGACGACCGCAACCGCGTGGTTGTCGCCGCCGTCGGGCATCTGGTGGCGCAACAGCTCGCAGGCGTTCTCGAGTGCAAAGGCCTCGACGTCGACGACGCGCGCCGTCAGGCCGGCGGCCTCGACTGCTTGTTGTCGTTGTTCGACGTTCTCGGAACGTGTTGCGACCAGCAATACGTCGAGCATTTCCGGATCTTTGTCCGAAGGGCCGATGACTTCGAAGTCATAACTGACTTCTTCCATCGGGAACGGGATGTACTGGTCTGCCTGCAGTTCGACCTGACCTTCCAGTTCGTTTTCGGAAAAGCTGGAAGGCATCTGGATGATCTTTGTGATCGCCGCATCGCCGCTGATGGCAACCGCACAATCCTTTGTACGAGAACCCGATCGTTTGACCGCGCGACGGATTGCTCCGCCGACAGCATCGATGTCGACGATGGTTTTCTCGCTGATTGCGTTTGCAGGAGTCGGTTCGGCTGAATAGGTTTCGACCCGATAGGATCCGCCGCTGCGGACGAGCTCGATCAATTTCACCGATGATGTGGTGATGTCGAGACCGAGTAACTGTTTCGATTTACTGGAAAACACTTTAGTTTTTCCTTTCAAAAACCCCGGCTTGTAAACACAATATGCCCGCAAGCCTTAGGTTTACCGGCTAACTATATCCAATCAGTGGCGTGAGTCCATAGTCCGCAGCGGTTCGGAGAAGCCCTGCGCGCTCTCCCCTGATCGAATAGTCCCCAACAACAAGTCCGGCTCATTCCCCGCCGACTCGTTATGTTAAGCAAAACTTGTGCCAGTACTCAAGGTTTTGACCTAAGTCCTTGTTGCGAAATAATTAAACCCCGAGAAAAGCACGGCCAAGTCTGCCCTTGCGACCCCCGGAAAACTATCGAATCGGTCACAATGTGACAAATCGCGTCAGGCTTCAGACGGTCGTACGAGTGCCACTTTCTGGCCCCGTTGTTGACTTATATTGTTGACTTATAATGCATCGTCAACCAGGCCGCGACCCTCGATGAACCGATTTCTCCGCATTGCCTCGATACTCGGCGCCCTCGCGCTTGCCGGCTTCAGCCTGGCGCTGCTCGCAGTGTTCGCCGCCTACACCTACGTAGCGCCATCACTGCCTTCGGTCGAGACACTGAGGGACATCCAGCTGCAGGTGCCGATGAGGATCTACAGCCGCGACGGCCGACTGATGGCGGAATTCGGCGAGAAGCGCCGTATCCCGGTGGCATCGGACGACATTCCGTTGCTGGTCTCGCAGGCATTCCTCGCCGCTGAAGACGACCGGTTCTACGAGCATCCCGGTGTCGACTACCAGGGCATCATCCGCGCCGCTTATGCGGTGTTGTCGACCGGCGAGCTCACGCAGGGCGGCAGCACGATCACGATGCAGCTTGCGCGAAACTATTTTCTGACGCGCGAGAAGAAGTGGATCCGCAAACTGCGCGAAGTGTTTCTCGCGTTGCGTGTCGAACGGGAGTTCGACAAACCCGAGATTCTGACGCTGTATTTAAACAAGATTTTTCTCGGACAACGCGCCTACGGAGTTGCCGCCGCCGCGGAGGTTTACTATGGCAAGAGCCTGGACCAGCTGACCATCGGTGAAGCGGCGATGATCGCCGGACTGCCTGCGGCTCCGTCGGCGTACAACCCGATCAGCAACCCCCGAGCCGCCGAAAACCGCCGCGCCTATGTGCTCAGGCGGATGAACGAGCTCGGCTTCATCGATGACACGCAGCACACCGAGGCGCTGACCGAGCCGGTTGAAACCTATTTCCACGGACCGATCGTCGAGGTTGCAGCGCCTTACGTTGCCGAGATGACGCGCGAATGGGCCCTGAACGAGTTCGGCGCTGAGGCGGCCTACACGAATGGTTATCGTGTAACGACGACCATCGACAGTCGGCTGCAGACCTACGCCATTTCGGCCTTGCGTGAGACGCTTCACGACTACGACGAACGGCATGGCTATCGCGGACCGATCGACCGTCTCGGCTGGCCGCTCGAAACCGAACCGGACGGGTACCGACGTCTCCTGGATCAGTACGCACGTGCCGGTGGCCTTCAACTCGGACTGGTTATCGGAGCCGAACGCACCGAGGCAAAAGTTTTTCTGCGCGACGGCGTGGAAGTCACAGTGCCGTGGGAAAGCCTCGAGTGGGGCAGAGCGTATGTCGACGACACGACCACCGGTCCTGCACCCGAGAAAGCACTGGACGTTGTGCAACCGGGTGACGTTGTCTATCTGCGTCGTCTCGATGATCAGTGGCGTCTCGCCACTGATCCGGAGGTGCAGGGCGCTTTTGTGGGCCTCGATCCACTCGATGGCGCCATAGTGGCACTGGCAGGTGGTTACGACTACTACCGCAGCAAATTCAACCGGGCCGTTCAGGCGCGTCGCCAACCGGGATCCGCTTTCAAACCGTTCATCTATTCGGCGGCACTCGCAAACGGATTTACACTGGCACGCGTGGTCATCGATGCGCCGGTCGTGATTCAGGACGCAGGGCTCGAAGACACCTGGCGACCCGGCAACTACGGGGGTACGTTCAGCGGTCCGACGCGTTTGCGCGAAGCCCTGGTGTACTCAAAGAACCTCGTGTCGATCCGTGTGCTCAGGGACGTGGGGGTCAGAAACGCGATCGATCACATGGAGAAGTTCGGATTTTCTGAGGACGAGCTTCCATACAACCTGTCTCTTGCACTCGGCAGTGCTTCCCTGAGTCCTTTGCAGCTGGCCGCCGGATACACGCGTTTTGCCAACGGTGGTTATCAGATCGAGCCGTATTTCATACAGCGGGTGGAAGGACCGAACCACATTGAATCGCAGGTAGCGCCCTATTTCGTGTGTGCCGCCTGTGCCCAGCCGGAAGCGATCGACGATGAAGCGAACCCGATCGTCGCCAGCGTGCAACCGATGGTCGCACCGGATACCGGCGAACTCGTCAGCAAAGTCACGAATCTGGCGCCACGGACAATCGAGGAACGCAACATCTATCTGATGGTCGACATGATGCGCGACGTCATCCGGCGTGGAACCGGTCGCCGGGCGCTGGCGCTCGGGCGCAATGACCTCGCCGGCAAGACCGGAACGACAAACGAGGAGCACGATGCGTGGTTTTCCGGATACAACGGTACGTTGGTCGGTACTGCATGGGTCGGCTTCGACCAGGCGCGTTCACTGGGACGGAGTCAGACCGGTGGCCGCGAGCAGGGTGCGGTTACGGCGTTGCCGATGTGGGTTCGTTTCATGGGCAATGCACTCGAAGGCGTCCCGGAAACCGTCTACGAGCAACCGGAAGGCCTGATGACCGTACGTATCTCCGCAAGAACTGGCAGACTTGCCGGTGTCGAGGAACTGGATGTTGTCGAAGAGATATTCCGGGAGGAAAACGTACCGGATAGCGATGTGGGCG
>JAZFZN010000267.1:0-2508 GCA_036475515.1 Gammaproteobacteria bacterium | reverse complement strand
CTTCAACGCTATCTTCCCCAAAAAGAAAGTTGCGCTGTGCGTCACGCAAATGGCCACAGCGTGGAACGTCGTTCGCAAAAAACGTTTCGAAGGTTTTCAGGTCAACGCTTGCACGTTCGGCTGCACGAAGAAAACCCGTTTCCTCGAGTCCGTTCTGTGCCAGTTCAACGTCGAACAAAACGAGTACCGATTCATCTGCACCAAAGTCTTTGCGCAAAGATTTCTCGATGATTTCGACGGCGCCAGCAAGACTATTGGCCTCGATCAGACGGACGGCGAGACGATGGATCTTTACTGACAACTCGTCGTTGCTGCGCGCAACGTCAACGAGATCGACAAGCTTGCGTTCGAGTTTCTGATTCTGTTGACGAAGGATCTGTACCTGTCTTTCGATCAAGGAAATCGTGTTGCCCGTTGATTCGTGCTGCAGCTCCAGCCCGGCAAGGAGGTCGGTGTGGCTTTCAAAAATTGTCGGATGTTCGATGAGGTAATGGATGACTTCTTCTTCCGTGATTCCATCAATCGCGTAGTTTGGTTTCTGTTGCGTACTCATAGATTGTACTGACCCTCGAAAACCCTGATAGCCGGACCTGTCAACCAGAAAGTCCCCGGATCGGAGCTTACCACGAGTCGACCGCCGGGAAGGTCAACCTCAACGCGGTCACCTAGCAAACCGAGCCGACGACCGATGGCCACCGCGGCGCATGCGCCGGTACCACAGGCCAGGGTTTCGCCAACACCGCGTTCGTAAACACGCAAGCGGATCCGGTTCGGAGCAACCACCTGCATGAAACCAACATTCGCCCCGGCGGGAAATCGACTATGTCTCGACAAAACAATGCCGATCTCATCGACCGCCGCCGTGTCGACGTCTTCGACACCGACAACAGCGTGAGGATTGCCAAACGACACGACACCGATCTCGAAGGTTTTGGATTCAATCTCGATTGAGTATCGGTCGGAGTCTTCCGTCGCTTCGAACGGGACCGCTGCCGGCTCGAAAATCGGAGCACCCATGTCAACGGCGACGTCATTTCCTTCGATACGTGTGGAAACGGGGCCGTTTGGACCGTCGAGCACCAGTTCGGCGGCTTCAGTATCGGGTTTCAGATAGCGGGCCAGGCAACGCACACCGTTGCCGCATTGTCCTGCCTTGCCCCCGTCGGCGTTGTAGACGTGGTACGAAGCGGTGGAACCGGAGTTGGCAGCCGGGCTGAGGACCAGAATCTGGTCGCACCCGACACCCCGGTGCCGGTCCGCGATCAGGGTCAGCGTTTCCGGCTCGGCCGAGAACTCCGACTGCCGCGCGTCGATAACGACGAAATCGTTCCCGGCGCCGTGCATTTTCGTGAATTTTCTCATCGCATCAGCCGCACGTATTCCTTGTACATACAACGGTCCATGATGACAGTAATGTCTGCTTCCCGTGCTTTGACAGCTGCAACTTCATTGACCACTCCTTCCTGCAACCACAAGGCCTCGATCTCCAGTTCGATGACCGTCTCGACGATTTCAGGAACGTGCACCGGAGCGCGGAACACGTCGACCAGATCCGGCTTGTGTCCCGCTTGCACGAGCGTATTCAGGTCCGGCCAGGCCCGTTCGCCCAGGACCTCATCAACCCCGGGGCGTACCGGAATTATCTGATATCCAAATGATTTCAACGCGTTGGCGACACCGTGGCTGGGTCTTTCCGGGCGTGGTGACAAACCGACGACCGCGATCGACCGAATTCGCTGCAACAACTTGCGAATGGTTTCGTCGTCCGGGTTTTGAAATGGGAGCGATGACATGCAGTGCATTCATGACCGCGGCGGACACGATTATAGTGTCACGCAGCATGGCATGTTTTAGCGTTCTCAAGTGCGCGGGAAACGGTGTTGGGATAGGATAGCGCGCTACGCGATCTGCATCAGAAAAAGGGGAACCGCATGCGTCACATCATGGTCATGAACGCCAAGGGTGGTTGTGGCAAGAGTACCATTGCGACAAGCATCGCCAGCTATTACGCGACCGAAGGCTACGATGTCACGCTGGCGGACTTCGACCCACAAGCCACCAGCATGGACTGGCTGGAACGACGCACCGACAGCGCCGATCCAATTCACGGTGTCGCCGCATTCGACGGAGGATTGACCCACGCCTCGCGCAGTTCCGACATCATCGTCATCGATGCGCCGGCCCGCTCACACGGCCACGAACTGACGGAGTTGGTCCGTCGTGCCGAAACGATCATCGTGCCGGTACTGCCGTCGAGTATCGATATCGCTGCATCGCGACGATTCATCGAAGAGATCAAGAGGGTCGGCAAGGTTCAGCGCCGGCAAGCTAGGATTTGCCTGGTCGCAAACCGTGTTCGCGAGAACACGCTGATTTTCGATGAACTCGACGAATTCCTAGAAAAACAACGTGTTCCGTACATTGCGACACTACGTGAGGCGCAAAACTACATCCGTGCCTATGCACGCGGTCTCGGAATTTTCGAGCTGCCCGAATACCTGGCCTGGC
>JAZFZN010000266.1:0-6625 GCA_036475515.1 Gammaproteobacteria bacterium | reverse complement strand
GGTCTAGAATCCTTTGTGCGTATTGGCCCTGTGCGCCTGCCAGTCCCGCAGGAACGGGTTGCTGTGCCGCTTCGCCGAGGCGCAGCAGACTGGGCAACAGGATCAGCGTAAATACTGTGCTGATGCTCATGCCGCCGACGATGACCGCAGCGAGGCCGCGATAGAGTTCGGTCCCGGCGCCGGGTATGAGCAACAACGGCAGCATACCGAACAAACTCGTCATCGTGGACATCAGGATGGGCCGCAGACGAATACGTACGCCCTGTTCGACGGCGTCGCGCCTTGGCAGCCCTTCGCGTTCTGCGCTACGCGTCTGATGAACGAGCAGGATTGCGTTGTTCACGACCAGACCGAGCAGGGTGATGAAACCGATCATGGTCAACAGATCCATCGGCTGGAACGTAAACAGGTTCGCGACGCGCAGAGCGATCACACCAAAGACCGTTGCGAGCGGCAACGCAAGCAGCACCAGCGCGCTGTCCTTGAATGAACGGAACAATGCCGCCATCAGCAGAAACAGGATCATGATCGCCAGGGAGAAACTCTGCGCCATGTTTTTCAGGGCAGTCTGCAATTGGTCGGCACTACCGTAGTAGGTGACGTCGCCGTCATCGGGCAGCAATCCACGGATCGCCGGTTCTACCTGCTCCTGGAGGATCTCGATCGTTTCCTCGAGCGACATGTTGCGTGGCGGTGTGATGTTCAGAGTCACCGTGCGTCTTCGGTCCACACGACGGATTTGGTCAGGACCCGCCGTTCGCTCCATCCTGACCAGTTCCCCAAGTTGCTGGATTCCTGCATTCGGTGTGTACAACGGGATCGCCGCAAGTTCTTCCGGGCTGGTCCAGGGTGTCGTGCGTACGATGATGTCGAGCCGGCGGTTGCCATCGAAATAATCGCCGACATACAAACCCTGACCCATTGCCTGGATCACCGCCGCAATCTGTTGCCGGGTAAAGCCAGCTTCGGTGATTCGCCTTTCGTCGGGACTGAAACGCAACTCAGGCTCTGCCAGTTGCACGCCCGGCACCGGGCGCACCTGGGCACCGGGCAAAGCCTGCATCGCTGCCCCCATGCCAGCCATCGTGGCGCCGAGGATCGCATCGATGTTGCTGCTTTGTACGTTCATCTCGATCGAACGTCCACCCGTCAGACGTCCGAAGATCGACGCACGGTTCGCAAAAGCCAGTGTGTCCGGAAATCCCTGCAGTACTTTCGCGTTGAGCACGTTCAACATGTCGTCGAGTTCGTTGGGGTCGGCCATACGGGTACCCATGAAACCGAAACGTCCGAACACGCCGACAAAATAGTTCTGTATTTTCGGTTCGACGTCGCTGTCGCTGTCGACGAGGTGCGGCATCAAACGCTCGTTGATGACGTCGATGAATTCAGATTTTGCGCTAGTCATGCTTTGACCCGGGGGTGGAAGAATGAACGCAAACACCCAGTTCTGTTTGCCATCCGGGAGATAGTCGGCGCGCGGAAGCAGCAACACGGTCAGCGTGGCACAGGTAGCAATCAACCCACCGATCCAAGCGTAGCGCTTCTTCGGTGTGTCGGTTAGATGCATGATCAGTTTCGTGCCGTTGTCCCACCAGTGTTTGTGACGGTCGGTCATTTCCACACCGCGTAGCCAAATCGACGCCGCCGTCGGAATGATCGTCAACGCGATGATGAGCGACGCGACGATCGCGATCGAGATCGCGAGCGCCAGGTCGGCAAACAACTGCCCGGAGATGTCCTGCAGGAACATGATCGGCAGAAAGATCGCAACCGTCGTCAGCGTCGAGGCCAACAGTGCGGTCCATACCTGCGTGGCACCCTGGTTAGCAGCCTGTTCGCTCGGGACGCCTTTTTCGCGCAGCCGCACGATGTTTTCGAGCACGACGATCGCGGCATCGAGCACCATACCCATCGCAAATGCGAGACCGGCGAGCGAAATTATGTTCAGCGTACGGCCAGTTGCTTCGAGGATCGCGAACGCCGCAAACAGTGAGATCGGGATTGTCAGTGCAACGATCGCGGTGGCGCGGAATTTGCGCATGAACCACCAGAGAACACCGATCGCGAGGGCGATTCCGAGCAACAGGTTATTGCGCAGCATCGAGATCGATTGCTTGATGTACACGGTCTCATCGTAGACCTGCGTGATTTCGAGTCCGGCGCGTGCCACCGGACCTTCCTGGAGTTCCGCGATCGCAACCTTGAGGTCATCCATGACTTCAATCACGTTGACGCCTTCTTCAGGCTGCGTATTGAACGCAATCGATGGCCCACCGTTTTGAGCCAGGATTCCACGCGCATCGACCAGGGCGGTACTGACGGTAGCGACGTCGCGCAGACGCACCGGACTGCCCGCGTTCCAGGCGAGCACCATATCGCCGAACTCCTCCAGCGACGGTTTTCCGGCGTAGCGAATCGTATAGGCACGCCGACCGACGTCCTGCACACCCGCGGAAGCGTCTTTGACGTTGCCGGCCAGGGCGGCCATTTGGGTCAGATCGATTCCGTGTGCAGCTGCTTTGTATGGGTCGAACGTGATGCGGACCTCGCGACCGCGTCCGCAGTACACATCGGAATTCGCGACTCCCGGCACCCGTTCGATCCGTTCCTTGACGACGTCTTCGACAAATTCCTCGTAACTGGCGATCTCGCGCGGGTTGCCTTCGACCGGTTTGATTGCGAACCAGGCGATGGCCGAGCCGAACTGATCGCGACCAGCGTAGATCAGCGGTTCGGTCACATCGGCCGGGTACCTCGGTACCCGGTTGAGGCGGTTCATGACCTCGATCAGCGAACGTTGCAGGTCCACGCCGGGCAGGAACGTCAGCGTGATGGATGCCCGCCCGCGCGACGCGCTGGATTCCAGCTTTTCAACGCCGGGGACGCCCCGCAAAGCATCTTCCTGTGGCTCGAGGATTTCGGACTCCACTTCCTCCGGAGCCGCGGCGCGCCAGCCGGTATTGATCTGGATGATCGGGCGTTCGACATTCGGGATCATCTGCACGGGGATGCGATACAGTGCGATGACACCGAACAGAAACACCATCAGGATGGCGGAAATGACCGCCACCGGGTTCGATAGAGACAGCCGGGTGAGTTTCATTGTTCGTTCTGGACCTTATCTAACGCGCTATTGTATCCGGTCCCTATGCGGGTTATTCATCCGGATAGAACTACGACTGAATTGTGCCTGTCAAAGTTCATCGATAACGCATGCTAGCCTTTGATTTTACAAATCTTTTACAATGAACGGTCGTGTGAAAAACCCCTGATGCTTGCAATACGTTCAGCCCGTGAAACCGACGCGGACCCGATTCGGTCTCTGATCTACGACGTGCTTGGTGAGTATGGCCTCGAGCCCGACCGTGACGGCACCGATCGCGATCTCGAGGACATGCCCGGTTTCTACACGCGAAACGGCGGGACATTCGAGGTGCTCATCGATTCCGGCGGAAACATTGTCGGCACCGTCGGTCTGTATCCTATGGACGAGTACCGCTGCGAATTGAGAAAAATGTACTTCGCCCCTGTGATACGCGGGCAGGGATGGGGCAAATCAGTCCTCGACCGCGCGATTCGCAAGGCGCAGGATCTGGGGTTTTCGGAAATGCGGCTCGAGACGGCGAGCGTGCTCATAGAAGCGATCGGGCTCTATCAGTCTTTTGGATTCGAAGAACTACCCGCTGATCCGCACGAACCGCGTTGTGACCGGACCTTTGCGATGACGTTGAACGACTATGAGCCGGCCACCGGCTGTCGTGAACTCAAAGAGGAAGCATGATGATTGACGCACGCGTCTGGATAGCCACCGTGTTCTTTGTGTTCTCGGGTGCATGGGTGTTCGCCCAGGAGGAAGAGGCGGAGGAAGAACAAGCGACTGCAACCGTCCCGGACACCGAGATCCATCTCGCACAGCTGGAGTGGGACCGCGGTGGTGTTGATGTGCTGGAGCCGCGCAATGTGACCAATCGTGCCGGCTACGACAGCCAGCCATACTTCCTTCCCGACAGTTCGGGGTTTCTGTTTGCATCCATCGGTGACGACGGTCAGGCGGACGTCTACAGTTATGACCTGTCGTCCGGCGCGGTGGCACGTCTTACGGACACGCCGGAGAGTGAGTTCTCGCCGACCCCGATGACGGACGGTGGTTTTTCGACAGTCCGTGTCGAAATGGATCAGGCGCAGCGTTTGTGGGCTTTTGACAACGACGGTGAAGCCCGCCTGTTGCTGCCCGGGGCACTCGGTGTCGGATATCACGCCTGGGTCGATCCCGAAACGGTCGTGATGTTCATCGTCGTCGATCCACCGTTGCTGGTTGGGACCACGTTAGGGGACCAGACACTGAAAAAACTGGCCGGAACCATCGGACGCAGCCTGGCGTCCGTACCGATACGCGAGACGGCGAGTTTTGTCGACAAGAATGACGAAAATCTCTGGTGGATCAGTGAAGTCGACGTCGATTCGAGAACGATTACGCCTCTGGTACCGACGATACCGGGACGCGAAGACTATGCATGGGCCCCGGACGGCAGTCTGTTGATGGCGTCCGGGACGGAGCTGTTCCGCTGGTCCGGTGGCGACGAATGGGATCAGATCGCGGACCTCGCTGACGAGGTCGACGGCGAAATCGGCCGGCTCGCCGTGTCGCCCGACGGTCGCTGGCTTGCATTCGTGACGACGCCGGTGGTCGAACAATGAGCGAGCCTGTGACAGAGCTGGTGACACACAAGGGGGGATGCCACTGCGGTGCAGTTCGTTACGAAGTCGATGCGCCGGAACACATCGTCGCGGAAGAGTGCAACTGTTCGATCTGCACGAAGAGCGGTTTTCTGCATCTGATCGTTCCGGCATCGCGTTTCCGGTTGATCGAAGGTGCGGATGCACAGAGCGAATATCAGTTCAACACGAAAACGGCCCGACATTTCTTTTGCCGGCACTGCGGTGTGAAGTCCTTTTATGTTCCACGTTCAAACCCCGACGGCTACAGCATCAACGTGCGTTGCCTCGAACCCGAAACCATCGCGTCGATTACGGTGCGACGTTTCAACGGCCGGAACTGGGAAGAGCAAGCACACGAACTCGAGCATTTGTCGCAGGAATAACGATGTTTCATCGTGACACGTTGACATTTCAAACCCCGGGACGTGGCAGTCGGGACATCAGTACAGACATACAACAGGTGGTTGCCGATTCAGGTGTGCAAACCGGCTTGTGTCATGTGTTTCTGAAACACACGTCTGCATCGTTGATGATCAGCGAGAATGCGGATCCTGCGGTACGGAACGACCTTGAAACTGTGATGGCGCGTCTGGCGCCCGATGGCGATCCCGCTTTTACCCACGACGCGGAGGGTCCGGATGACATGCCGGCCCACGTGCGCAGCGTACTGACACAGTCAGAGCTGACATTGCCGGTCAGCCAGGGGCATTGTGACCTGGGTACCTGGCAGGGTGTTTTTCTTTGGGAGCACCGATACGCGCCACACACGCGCCGGGTAACCGTCAGCGTCCAGGGCGACTAAGCGTCCATATCGGCGATTGCTGCGTTGACGAACTCGAGGTGTTCGCCGATGCGGAAATCAGCGAGCACGCTGTTACGGATCAGACCATCCCGGGCGACCAGAAATGTGGCACGTCGCACGCCGAATCCCAGCGGCCCATCGACGCCGTAGGCGCGGATGACGGTCTTGTCGGTATCGGCGAGCAACGGGAACGGCAACTGGTGCTTTTCACCGAAGCGCTGATGAGACTCAGCGTCCTGTGGGCTGATGCCGACGACACGCAAACCGGAACGGATCAGTTCCTGGTTCATGTCCCTGAGACCGCAGGCTTCTTTTGTACAACCGGGTGTGAAATCGGCCGGATAGAAATAAACGACGACGGGACCGTCGTGCAGCAATTCTGACAACTGCCGCCTTTCGCCGTATTGATCGGTCAGTGTGAAATCGGGTGCCCGGTCACCTTTCTTCAACATCGAGTTTCCCCCGGTTGCGATAGTCCAGTTCCATTACTTCATAACCCGCGACGTCGAGACCGACGTGCCGGTAAATGTCTTGCGCACGCTTGTTGTCGTGGTCGACATACAGACGGATTCCGCAAACGGAATCGTCTTTTTGAGCCAACTCCTCGACATGGGCGTACAAGGCACGGAAAACGCCTGCGCTGCGGTGTTCGGGCGGCACATAGACACTTTGAATCCACCAGAACACAGCATTGCGCCAGTCGCTCCATTCGTAGGTGACGCTAATCTGACCGGCAACATGACCGTCGACTTCGGCGAGCCAGTAGCGTCCTTTGCCGCTGTCCGAAAGCAGTGCCTCGACACCGTTTTGCAGGCGGCTCATGTCGAGTGTACGCGCCTCGGATTCGCTCGCGAGGGCGGCGTTGAAGCGTGCGATTACAAGCGCATCGTCAGGTCGGGCAGGGCGGATTTCGATACTCATGGGCCGAATTGTGCCGGAGACCGGGCTCCGTTAAAATGCGCGCCCGCGCGTGGGGCCGTAGCTCAGTTGGGAGAGCGTCGCGTTCGCAATGCGAAGGTCAGGGGTTCGACTCCCCTCGGCTCCACCAATTGAATCAGCTGGTTATGCAATGTTCCTGACGATTTTAGGAAGTGTCTAGAC
>JAZFZN010000265.1:0-2935 GCA_036475515.1 Gammaproteobacteria bacterium | reverse complement strand
GGCATTTGGCACCGACTCGAGGCGCAGACGCCGATCCAACAGGGGATTTGGATGGTTGGTACAGTCGCCCGCGGCGTATACGTTGGCCGCCGATGTTTTACACCGATCGTCCACAACGATGCCGTTGTTGCAGTCGATGCCGGCGGCGTCGGCAAGCTCGACGTTGGGAATGATCCCAATGCCGACGACCACCAAGTCGGCGGGAAACTCCTGCACGGCACCTTCGGTGCCAGTGAGAACTTTCTGCACCGTGGTGTCACCGGAAAAACCGCTGACCGCCGTCGATGTGTGTACGTGAACACCGCGATTCGTGTGCAATCCGTGGTAGAAGGTCGACATCTCGGGCGTTGTGACTCTTTGCAGGATACGCTCTTCCATCTCGATTACGTGCACCTCGAGTTCCTGCTTGATCCCGACCGAAGCCACCTCGAGACCGATATAGCCACCGCCCACGATAACCATCTTTTTACCCGGAGCCATTTCCGCGCGGATAGCGTCGACATCCGAAATCGTACGAAGGTAATGAATTCCGGGAAGCTCGCTGCCCGGAATGTTCAACCGTCGCGGCCGGCTTCCCGTAGCAATCAGCAATCGCTCGTAGGCGATTGTCTCGTCACTATCCGTCGTCACGGTCTGCGTTGTCGTGTCGATCCGCTCGACACGTACACCCGTTTTTAACCTAATGTTTTTGCTGGCATAGAATTTCTCCGGTCTCAAGTAGACGCGTTCGAGACCGTGCTCGCCGGAAAGATATTGTTTCGACAAAGGCGGGCGTTGATACGGAATATAGGGTTCGTCCCCGATAACGACGACCTCGCCTTCGTATCCTTCCTGACGCAGACTCGCCGCTGCCTGTCCCGCCGCATGCCCAGCCCCCACGATGACAATCGCCGACATCAAGTCGCTCCGTTTGAAATTCCGCCGACTATTCTAAGCGCGAAACTCCCCATGATAACATTTGAGATGTCGACCCCGGGGACATGCATGGATTACCTGACACTGAGTGAAATCGCTAAACGTGCCAAACAAAACCTCAGCAAAAACGTTTGGGACTATCTCATCGGCGGTGCCGATACCGAATCGTCGATAAAACGCAATCGTTTTGGGGTCGACTCCTGGGTGTTTCGACCGCGTATTCTCAACGACGTCAGCTCGGTGAATGTACGCTCGGAATTCTTGGGTGTGCCGCTCAGACTTCCCGTCCTGCTGGCGCCGATAGGCTCCATTCAGGTGTTCGAGTCGGGGGGTGCTGCGTCGGTGGCAAAAGCGGCGCAGGAGTTTGGGGTGCTGCAGATTCTGAGTTCCGTGTGTACGCCTGATTTTGAAACGCTGGCCAGCGAAGTTCCTGGTCCGCGAATTTACCAGCTTTACCTGCTGGGTGATCAAGCCTGGATGGACGATATCGTTGCTCGAAGCATCGAGGCTGGTTACACCGCATTCTGTCTGACTGCGGACACGCAGACCTACTCGCGTCGCGAGCGTGACATCATGAAGCGTTACATACCGGGCTCGGGGCGTCAGGTGGGCGTAGCGGACTTTGGCTATCAGTCCAAGATGACCTGGAAAACCGTGGAACATATCAAGAGCAAGTTCGATATCCCGTTGATCATAAAAGGGGTGGCGTTAGCGGAGGATGCGGAGCGTTGCGTAGCCAGTGGGGTCGATGTGGTTTATGTCTCCAATCATGGTGGTCGGCAACTCGACCACACCCGTGCCTGTATCGATGTGTTGCCGGAAGTGGTGGCCGCGGTGGACGGTCGTGTACCGGTGGTGGTTGATGGGGGCTTCATGCGGGGCGCGGATGTGGTGAAAGGTTTGTGCCTCGGTGCAGCCGCCGTGGGAATGGGTCGGTTAGAGGCACTGGCGATGGCTGCCGGTGGAGAACCGGTTGTGCTCAGAGCCCTGGAGATCCTCGAACACGAGGTGCTCACTACCATGGCGTTGATGGGTATCAGCGACATCGGAGATCTTCATCCAGAATTAGTGGAGAAAGTACCCCCTGTTGCAGCGGCGCATGTGTTGAGCGCATTTCCGTTGTTGGAGGAAGGTTATTAACGAGTATCCGTCGATCCGACTCATGATCCGAGCCAATATTTTACGAGTCATTTTTCTGCTATCGTCGCCGCCGCAATTGCCAATCGAGGAGTTGCATGGCCGTCCCTAACTATTTTATGGGGATCTTCGGAAGATCGCCCTTCAACCCGCTCCAGGAGCATATGGGTTTGTGCGAGCGCGCGGCCGCGCACATCGAGGAGTTGTTGACGCTTGCAGGTGACGGAGAATGGACGGAAGTCAAACGGATACAAGAGAAAATTGTCGATCTGGAAAAAACTGCCGACGAACACAAGCGAAACATTCGTATGCGGCTACCGCGGGGTTTTTTCTTGCCGGTAGCCCGCGCCGATCTCCTCGATTTACTGACGCGACAAGACAAAATCGCCAACAAATCAAAAGATATTGCGGGCCTGATGCTCGGTCGGCGAATGTCGTTTCCCGGTGCGATGCAGGAATCCGTCTTGACCTACGCACGTTCGTCGATTGCCGCGTGCCGGTTGGCGCACGACGTCGTGCGTGAACTCGATGAGCTTCTCGCAACGGGGTTTCGTGGCGTGGAAGCCGATCGGGTGGAGGGGATGATTCGCGCGCTGGACGAGAGCGAGCGGCACAACGATGAAGCGCAGGTAAAGGTGCGCGCAGAGCTTTACGGTTTGGAGTCGCAATTATCTCCTGTGGACGTCATGTTTCTCTATCGGGTGATCGACTGGATTGGGGACCTTGCGGACCATGCGCAACGGGTGGGCCATCGGTTGGAGATGATGCTTGCCAAGTAGCAGAAGTAGCGGATCGACATAAAAAAGATAAGTAGCACATGGATCCGACCACAATACTGTTGACACTGGCTGTGGTGTTTGGCCTCTACATGGCGTGGGCCATT
>JAZFZN010000264.1:0-3578 GCA_036475515.1 Gammaproteobacteria bacterium | reverse complement strand
GCCGCGCTCAAAATCTTTCTGTGCGGTGCCGTTTCTTGTACGAGCCTTCCGCTGGTTCGGTACTATAACAACAGGTCTGGACTGCTTCAAATCGATTGATGTGGCTGCTGAAAACAACAAATCACTGCGGCCGGCCGTGCGTTTTGTCAAAATCGCCGACGACGAGGCCGGTCAGCGGATCGACAACTATCTGCATCGCACTCTGAAGGGCGTACCTCGTTCGCGTGTGTACCGGATCCTGCGGCGTGGTGAAGTGCGCATCAATGGAGGTCGGGTGCGTGCTCAATACAAGCTTCAGCCCGGTGACGTAGTGCGCCTGCCCCCGATCCGCACCAGCCTGTCGAAGGGCGATCCGAGGCTGGATACGCTGCTGATACGGCGTCTGGAAGAGGGTCTACTGTTCGAAGACGCAGCCTTGCTGGTGCTGGACAAGCCTGCCGGACTGGCCGCACACGGTGGCAGTGGTCTCAGCTACGGAGCGATCGAGGCTTTGCGTGCCCTGCGTCCCGAACTCGAGTACCTGGAACTCGTCCACCGGCTCGATCGTGGCACCAGCGGTTGTCTGCTCGTTGCAAAGCGCCGCAGTGAATTGCGGCGATTGCAGGAACTGTTTCGGAACGGAGAGGTTTCGAAACGCTATCTGGCCCTGGTGCAGGGTATGTGGCAACAGGGAACCAAACGGGTCGATCTGCCGCTCGTAACCCACCGGCGGCAAAATGGAGAAAGGACCGTGGTCGTCGATGACAGCGGTAAACCTTCCGTGAGCACGTTCCGCCCGGTACAGGTTTTTTCTGATGCTTCGCTGATCGAGGTTTCGATCGCAACCGGTCGCACCCATCAGATTCGTGTACACGCCGCTGCCCTCGATCACCCGGTCGCCGGTGACGGGCGTTATGGCGGCGTGCGATTCAACAAACACATGGCCGGGCTCGGGCTGACCCGGCTGTTTCTGCACGCCCAGGCGCTGGAACTGGAGCGTGCCAACGGACCGTTTTCGGTCAGTGCGCCGTTGCCGGCGGAACTGCGCGATGTGCTGACGCGTCTGGAAAGCAGACGTTGAATGCCCTCAGGGCAGCTGCAGCCCTTCGTTGCGCAATGCCCCTGCCAGCCAGATCAGTGGCAACCCGACCAGGGCTGTCGGATCCTCGCTGCTGATGCGTTCAAACAGCGCGATCCCGCTGCCCTCGGACTTGAAACTGCCGGCGCAGTCGTAGGGTTGTTCGGTGAGCAGATAACGCTCGATCTCATCGGCTGTCAGGTCGCGGAAGCGGACCTCGGTGACATCCAGATGGCTCTGTTCGCGCCCGGACTGAGTGTTTTGAACCACGACGCTGGTTAGAAAACGCACGATTTTTCCGGAAGAGGCCGACAATTGCGCGACCGCGGCAGCGTGGTCGGCCGGCTTGCCGAGTAAAACGCCTTCCCATTCGGCAACCTGATCCGAACCGATCACGACCGCGTCGGCGTGCCGTGGTGCGACGGCTGCTGTTTTCGCCGCCGCGAGCCTTGAGGCGAGTGCTTCAGGTGATTCGGAGTCGTGCCGTGTTTCGTCGATCTGCGGTGAGTCGACAACAAAGTCGTCGACCAGCCGGCGAAGCAGTGCACCGCGATACACCGAGCCCGAGGCCAGGACGATCCTCATCGCAGCCGGGCCGACGATCTGCCGGGAATACAGGAACTTAGCCAGGAGGTCATTTTGACACGCTCTGGGTGCGTCATTACCATTACCGGGTTATGGCTGCTGCGCTGCAGGATCAGCTGGACTGGCAGACCCTGGCGATGCGGGCGGCCCGAATTCAGGGGAGTATACCGATCGCAAACCTGCCACGCGTCGCCGACGTCGTGGGTTCCGTTGGTGGAGAGGTGACGGCTGATCTCCGATTCTCGCGGCTCGACAACGGTCAACCGGTCGTGACAGGCCACATCGAAGCCGATCTGGAGTTGGTCTGTCAGCGTTGTCTCGAAATATTTCGCCGGGATATCGGATCCGACTTCGAGTTGTTGCTCGTACAGACGGACGGCGAGATGGGATTCGAACGCGAAGGACTTGAGTCCTGGCTGGCCGACGACGAACGCTTGAAACCGGCCGACCTGATCGAAGACGAATTGTTGCTCGCGTTACCAGACGTACCGGTGCACGAGAAAACGGCCGACTGTGGCAGGCTCGTGAATCGGATCGCCACGTATTCGGCACACGGTGTCGAAGACGCCTATCGGCCGTTTGATGTATTGAAAGATTTGAAAACACAAGATTAGTTTGGGAGTTTGTAATGGCTGTACAGAAGCACCGAAAGACGCCGGCAAGACGGGACATGCGTCGTTCGCACGACGGCTTGAAGAAGCCTGCCTTGTCGATCGATCCGACTTCCGGTGAAACGCACATGCGTCATCGCGTGACCGCCGACGGGTTCTATCGTGGCAAACGCGTCGTCGAAGTTCAGCAGGAAGACGAAGAATAGGTCACCCGGCAAACCGCAGGTAGCGTCGACCAGTCGTGTCCATGCGGAACAGGATCACAATTGCGTTGGACGCGATGGGCGGTGATTATGGCCCCGTCGTCTGTGTTCCCGCTGCGCTGGAGCTTTCGCAGAAAACCCCGCAACTGGAATTGATCCTCGTTGGGGATCAACCGACCCTGCAACCAATGCTGGGTTCTGCGTCGCGTGTACGTGTCAAACACGCCTCGCAAGTTGTCACGATGGATGAATCTCCGGTCCTGGCGCTGCGAACCAAGAAAGACTCATCGATGCGTGTGGCGCTCGATCTCGTGCGTGCCGGTGAAGCCGATGCATGCGTCAGTGCCGGAAATACCGGTGCATTGATGGCGACAGCTCGTTTTGTGTTGAAGACTTTGCCTGGAATCGACAGACCTGCGATCGTCTCGGCGATTCCCGCGATCGGTGGCCACACGCACATGCTCGATCTCGGTGCAAACGCAGAAGCCACACCGGAACAACTGTTTCAGTTTGCTGTAATGGGGTCCATCGTGGCACACGATGTGCACGAACTGGACGACCCGCGTATTGGTCTGCTGAATATTGGCGAAGAAGACATCAAGGGTACGGATACGGTCCGCCAGGCCGGCGAACTCCTGTCGAACAGTCGTTTGAACTATGTCGGCTTTGTCGAAGGCAACGATATCTTCTCCGGACGCGTGGACGTTGTCGTAACGGACGGTTTCACCGGAAATATAGCGCTGAAAACCATGGAAGGCGCGACCCGCATGGTCGGGAAAGCGATAGCCGAGGAGTTTTCGCGCGACCCACTGTCGCGCGCCCGGGGACTGCTGGCGCGACCGGTAATGCGTGCGTTGAAACGACGTCTGGATCCGCGGACCCACAATGGCGCGAGCATGGTCGGGTTGAATGGTATCGTTATCAAGAGTCACGGCGGTGCTGACGAAGTCGCGTTTGGCAATGCGGTCCGAACCGCCGTACTCGAGGTTGAAAAGGGCATTCCTCATCAGATCGGGCAGCTGATCGAAAGACATTTTTCACAGAGGCAGGCAGTCTGATGTATTCGAGGATCGCCGGGACCGGTCGCTATCTCCCCGCAAACGTCGTGACCAACCACGATCT
>JAZFZN010000263.1:0-7668 GCA_036475515.1 Gammaproteobacteria bacterium | reverse complement strand
GCCGAAACACCGGCACATTTGCTCGACGACGACGTCACGCCAATCGAACGGCATTTCATCCGCAACAACGGCATCCCGCCCGTGTCGTTCGATTCCGATGGCTGGACCCTCGAAGTCGACGGCGAAGTCGAAGACCCACTGAAGCTCCGCATAGAGCAATTGCGCAACGACTTCGATGTCGTTTCGCTGAAACTGCAACTGGAATGCGGCGGCAACGGCCGTGCGTCGTTCAACCCGCCGGCACGTGGCAATCACTGGACCGTCGGCGCAATCGGCAACTCCGAATGGACTGGCGTGCGCTATGCCGATGTGCTGAAGGCCGCTGGTGTCAAGTCATCGGCGATCTACACGGGACACATCGGGGCGGACCGCCACCTGTCCGGACAGACCGACAAGCTACCGATCTCCCGTGGCATGCCGATCCCGAAAGCGATGGACCCGCACACCCTGATCGTCTTCGAGATGAACGGACAACCGATCCACCCGATGAACGGTGCGCCGTTGCGCGTCGTGGCGCCGGGATGGCCAGGCTCCTGTTCGCAGAAGTGGTTGCGCCGGATCTGGGTGCGCGACGTCGTCCATGACGGCGCCAAAATGACCGGTACGTCGTACCGGGTTCCGAAGTACCCGGTAGCGCCGGGTCAGAAAGTCCCGGAAGAAGACTTGAAGATCATCGAATCGATGCCGGTCAAGTCGCTGATCACTTTTCCACAGAGTGACACTGAGCTGCCTGCGAACAAGCGCGGTTTCGAAGTTCGAGGCCACGCCTGGGCAGGAGACCTGGCGGTCGACAAACTCGATGTCTCGATCGATTTCGGCGCCAACTGGCAAGCCGCGCAACTCGACGCACCACCCAATCCCTATTCGTGGCAGCGTTGGCGTGCACAAGTGGAGCTGCCGATGGCCGGATACTACGAAGTCTGGGCGCGCGCCACCGATACCGGAGGCCAGGCACAACCTTTTGCGATCGCATGGAACCCGAAGGGCTATCTGAACAACTCCATGCACCGAATCGCCGTACGGGCCTCATAGTGGCATCCCGCCTTGTGCGTCTTGCGTTGTTGCCAGGGATCATCCCTTTGGCGGCCCTCGCCCAGGAACTGCCGTGGGAATCCCTGCCGGAAGGCGAAGGCCGCAAGGAAACCTATGCGATGTGCACACCCTGCCATTCGATCATGTTGGTCGAACAACAGGGCATGACCCGGGACCACTGGGACGACACGCTGGACTGGATGATCGAAGAACAGGGTATGGCCGAACTGGACCCGTCCCTGCGCGAGTTGATCCTGGATTATCTGGCGGCAGCTTTTCCGCCTGAGCGCCCGCATTACCGTGGCCAGACGGACCACGAAACCGAGAACTAGGAATCGGCTGGCCAGCGCCCGGCCGCATGCCGCGCGCAGCCGGGCCAGCACGGTCTCAGAGATTCTCGCGCAACGTAATGACCGGTGTCTGGTCGACCACCGAGCGTGTGGCGATGGTTCCGGCGATGCCAACGAGCAGAGTCCCGGCCAGCAGACCGCTGAACCAGAGCAGTGGATTCAGACTGAATTCCAGGTCGAACAGCTGTGTCGCCAGTACGTAGCCCAGCGCTGTCGCACCCAGGGATCCCAAAGTTCCGGCCAGCAGTCCGAGCGTCGTGAACTCCGCGACGACACCGGCAAACACGACCTGACGGCGAGCGCCAAGCGTGCGCAACATCGCGCTCTCGTAGCGGCGTTCGTCTCGAGTTGTCTGCACCGCCGCAAGCAGTACCGTGATCCCGGCAAACATCGTAAACAGGAACACATACTGTACAGCGAACGACGCTTTGGCCATGACTTCGCGAACCTGAGTCAATATGGCTTCCATATCGATCACGGAAACGCTCGGAAAACGGTTCACGAGATCGCGGAACACTGTACGTTCGTTCGGATCAACGTAAAGGCTGGTCACATAAGTTCCGAGCGCGTTGTCGAATGTTCCGGGCGAAAAGACCATGAAAAAGTTCGGTCTGAACGAATCCCACTGCACTTCGCGCAGACTGCTGACCTGTGCAACCAGCCTTTCTCCCGCGACGTCGAATTCGAGTCGGTCTCCTAGTGAAAGACCCAACGACTTAGCAAATTCCGTTTCGACCGACACTTGCGGGGTATCGTTCTCTTCGTTCCACCACTGACCTTCAAGAATCTTGTTGTCTTCCTGGAGTGCGTTAGACCACGTGAGGTTTTGCTCACGTTGTGCAAAAAGCTTGCCCTGGGGTTCCGGAAAAACGACATCATCTATCGAAACTCCATTGATCGTCGTCATGCGGGCACGGATCAGCGGTACGAGTCGTGGTGGTTCGAGGTCCTGTTCCGCGAAGAACTGGGTGACCGCGTCGGTCTCGTCCGGCTGGATGTTGATCAGGAAATTGTTTGGAAACCGATCGGGCAAAGTGTCACGCCAGTCGTCCAGGAGATCGCTGCGTACGAAGGTCAGCAGCAACAACACCATCAGCCCGGTACCGAACGCAACCAACTGGACGACGCTTTCTCTGCCCCGACGTGCGATGTTGGCAAGTCCATAACGCCAGGCCACACCGACCTGCCCACGCAAGGGCTGCAACGCACGCACCAGCCCAAAACCGACTGCGGCCATGACCAGGAACATGACCGTCATCCCACCGGCGACGTACAGCACGAGTTTGAGGTCCCTGATCAGCCAATAGAGCATCGCCAGAACGGCACCGACGGCGAGCACCGCAACAACCAGATGCCTCAGTGGTGGCGCTTCCAGGTCGCGACGCAGGACCCGCAATGGTGGCACGTGCTTCAGTCGCAACACCGGTGCGAGTGCAAAACCAATGAGGATGGCGGCCGCCGTCGCAAAACCGAGAATCGCGGCACCCGGTTCAGGTGGCGGCAACTCACCCTTGATGAAGTCGTCTGCAAGATATGCCAGACCGTGCTGCGCGGCGAAACCGAACAGATTCCCGAGTGCACCGGTGACCAGCGCGAGCACCAGCAACTGAACCAGCATCACGCGCAATACGAATGCCTGATCTGCACCCATACATTTCATTAACGCGACCGTGTCGGTGTGCCGTTCCGAATAACGTCGTGCAGCCATCGCGACTGCAACGCATGCAAGCAACACCGAAACCATCGCGGACAAACCGAGAAATCGCCTCGCCCGGTCAATCGCGGAACGGATCTGCGGACTGCTGTCTTCGAGATCCCTGATGTTTTCGGTTTCGGTCAGACGTGTTTCGATGTTTGCCCGGAAGGCAGCGATGTCGGCTTCCGAACCCGCCAGCAACAATTTGTGGGTGACGCGGCTGCCCGGCTGCACGAGTTCGGTGGCCGGAATGTCATCGAGATGCATCAACAAACTCGGCGCGACGTCGATGAAATCCCAGCCCTGATCCGGCCGGTAGTCGAGCGCTTTCGATACCGAAAGATGTGAAGCACCGATCTTGAGCGTGTCTCCGACATCGGCACCGATTCGTGCGAGCAAACGGTGGTCAGCCCAGATCTCCCCGTGCAGTGGTGTTTCATCCGTCACTACAGGTTCACCAAAGGCTTCGACGGACACACGCACTTTGCCACGCAACGGGTAGCCTTCGTTGACTGCCGTGATTGCACCGAGCGCGCTCTGCTCATTGTTGTAGACCACACTCGGGAACCTCAGGACACGCGCGGTTTGCAGACCACTTTGCTCCGCAGCCACGACGTATTCATCGCTGATGGGTTCGCTCGAACGAATAATCAGATCCGCCGCCAGCACTTCGGCGGCCTGCTGATCGACGGCCTGCCCGATCCTGTTCGTAAAAAACCCGACCGCCGACAACGCAGTCACCGCAACCAGTAGTGCGGCAACGAGGACTGTCAACTCACCAGAACGCCAGTCGCGTTTCAGACTCGCAACTGCGAAAGCGATCGAATTCACAGCGCTTCTCCATCGGTCAGACAACCACGATCCAGGTGCAAAATACGTTCGCAACGTTCGGCGAGATTGCGGTCGTGGGTCACGAGTACCAGGGTTGTGCCCGCCTTTTCGTTGAGGTCGAACAACAGATCGATGATTTTTTCGCCTGTGCCGGTATCGAGGTTGCCGGTCGGCTCGTCGGCAAACAACACACTCGGTCCGACCACGAACGCCCGTGCTATGGCTACACGCTGTTTCTCACCACCGGATAACTGCCGTGGGTAATGTGCGGCCCGGTCCGAAAGCCCAACAAGCTCCAGCGCGCTGAGTGATTCCTCGCGGGCGCGACCCGACCCGCCGAGTTCCAGCGGCAGCATGACGTTTTCCAGTGCCGTCAGGGAGGGAATCAGATGAAACGACTGGAACACAAAGCCGACGTTGGACGCGCGTAACGCGGCGCGGCCATCCTCGTCCAGGGCACTGAACTCGTCACCGTTGAGCCAGACTGCTCCGCGCGACGGGACGTCCAGCCCGGCCAGCAAAGCCAGCAGGGTCGATTTGCCGGCGCCCGATGGACCCTCGATCGCAACCGATTCGCCCTTCCCGACGCTGAAGCTGACCGCATTGACGATGGTCAGCAAACCCTCTGGGCTGCTAACCTCTTTGGTCAGATCCCTGCATTCGAGGACTACGCTGTTTGATCCCATGGCCACCCGATTCAAAAGTCTTTGTCTGGTCCTGTTGTTCCCGTTCTTCAACGCCACTTCCGCGGCGACCGAACCTGTCATTCTGATCGTCGGCGACTCATTAAGTGCCGGCTATGGCATCGATCCCCGGTCGGGCTGGGTGGCGTTGCTGCAGCAACGCTTGCGCGACAATGGTCAACCGCATCGTGTCGTCAATGCAAGCGTCAGTGGCGAAACCACTCGGGGCGGGCTGGCACGCCTCCCACGTGCGATCGAACAACATGATCCCGACATCGTCGTCATCGAACTCGGCGCCAATGACGGACTACGCGGGTTAGCTCTCGAAGAAACCGAACGCAACCTGTCCCGGATGACGGAAATCAGCCAGGCAGTGGGAGCGTACGTGATTCTCGCGGGCATGCAGATACCACCGAACTATGGCGGCGAGTACACACGGCAGTTCCGCGACATGTTTCCGGCGGTGGCACGGCGATACGGCACCGGGTTGATTCCGTTTTTCCTCGACGGTATCGCACTCGACGACACGCTGATGCAAGCCGATCGTTTTCACCCGAACGAAGACGCGCAACCGATCATCCTCGAAACCGTCTGGGCGGTGCTCGAGCCGGCGATTGAAGACCAACCGTCGGCTGTCGGGGGTGGCGACACCGAAGCTTTGCGCAGCGAAATCATTCTCCTCGGCACCGGAACCCCGTTTCCACGCCCCGACCGTTCGGGACCCGCGGTGATGATTCGGGTCGACGGCGTCCCGTACATCATCGATGCCGGCCCCGGCGTGGTCAGAAGAGCCGCCGCGGCGTTCAGCACCGATGACAAACGCGCGATGAGGGCCGGGGTGCAACAACTGCGCGTCGCGTTTATCACGCACCTTCACTCGGACCACACCCTCGGTTACGCCGACCTGATCCTGACCCCCTGGATCATCGGGCGTGCACTACCACTCGATGTGTACGGCCCGAAAGGTCTGAGGGCGATGACCGACAACCTGATGGCCGCATACAGCGAAGACATCGATATCCGTATCAACGGCCTCGAGAAGGGCAACACAACCGGATACAAGGTCAATGTCCACGAAGTCGGACCGGGGATCATCTATGAAGACGAACGCGTCAAAGTCACGGCGTTCGAGGTCAAT
Source organism: Gammaproteobacteria bacterium (assembly GCA_036475515.1). GTDB lineage: Bacteria > Pseudomonadota > Gammaproteobacteria > Steroidobacterales > JAZFZN01 > JAZFZN01. The sequence continues at coordinate 1,938 of JAZFZN010000263.1, read as the reverse complement.
CATGGTTCCTGGGATCAGGCGTTCGGCTATCGCTTCGAAACCCCGGACCGGGTCATCGTGATCTCCGGAGACCTCGCACCGAGCGAAAGTATCGTCGAACATTGCAACGGTTGCGACGTACTCGTACACGAAGCCTATGCACAAACGGGTTTTGAACGATCAGACAAAGACTGGCAGAACTATCTGGAAGAGTTTCACAGCTCCGGCACCGAACTGGCCGACCTGGCTACACGCGCCGACGCAAAGAAAGTCCTGATCTATCACCATTTGTTGTTCGAAGGCGCGACCGAAGTGGAACTGGTCGAGGAGATTGAGGCTGGCTTCGAAGGCCCGGTCATTTCGGGCCGTGACCTCGGTATCTACTGATGGGCTTGATAGATTTGAGGTCCGCCTGACAGGCAGATATACGATGGCAAAACGCAGACACCGGCAAACCACGAACTTCGTGCCCCAGCGCAGGCATGCAGTCGAATACACCGACTCGAAAACATCAAACTCCGCAGAATTTGACCCCTGGGCCGTCCAATCATCCACAGCCTATTGGTCGTTCATGGACAAGCCGCCCGGGAACCGTGATGGCCATCCGATCATTCGGTTCGAGAACGCGAAGAGAGGCTTTATCATTCCGTTCAGTCAGTCGGACCTGGAAGAGGTACTCAGCGGCATTCCGAAGAAATTCGTCGCTGGTCTCAAAGCGATCTTTGTTCTGGGAGGTTCGGTCAAACAGCAAAAGACAGCAAACAGCAATTTGTTCCGGTTCGGGGAATACTGGAACGATTGTGTGTTCTTGTTCGCCTACCCATTGAGTCTGATGACACTGAAGTTCAAGCACATGCCAAGCCCGGGAGAACTGACCGAGTATTCAAGAGCGGGAGCGCAAATTGGTCGGGAAAAAGTTGGTGGTTTCGTCAGATTTGATCGAAAGTCCCTAAAGAAATTCTACCTGAACGCAGTGTTCATTCATGAAGTCGGTCACCATGCCAACCGGCACAAAGGATCGAACGACCGCAAAGAAGAAGGCTTCGCTGAATGGTTTGCCATTCATCACGGCTACAAAAGGCGATTTCGAGGTTAGAACGATTCCACTGAACTACACTTGGTGACTCACAATCGATTTCGGGCGTCGGCCGGGGAGGATCAAGTGAAAATCAGTGCCCTAATGACAATTGCAGCCATCGTGGCAGGCTTGTTCGGTGTCGGTTTCGTTCTCGTGCCTGCCGAAGTCCTCGCCCCATACGGGGTCACGGCGGACCCTTCACTGGAATACATGTCGCGCCTCTTTGGAGCAGCCTTGATCCTTGTGGCGGTTTTGACGTGGACTGCGAGAAATGCGACCGACTCGCAGGCCGGTAGAGCGATTGTGCTCGCGATTTTCGTCGGAGATTCGGCCGGGTTTGTCGTTGCGCTTCTTGGCCAGTTGGCGGGGGTTGTGAACGCGTTGGGCTGGTCGACCGTAGCGATCTATCTGTTTTTTGCTCTGGGCTTCGGGTATTTCTATTTCGGAAAGCCCGCTTCGACTGCCGCTGCGTAGCCGTTTCGAACGCACGACCGGAGAGGCACTGGTCGAGGAGATTCAGGCCGACCTCGAAAGTCCGGTGATCTCGGCTCCATGTACGGTCCGTCCGGACCACTCGAGTTACTGTGTCGCCCGGCCGGGAGCAAAACTGTCAGCACTGGCGACATTCCAATTGCGCGCATAGAACTCGTTGTCTGTCCCGCCCAGCAGTTCGCCTGGCTCCAGCCAGGTCAATACTTTTGTGGCCCGGGCACGCAGAATCTCGAAGTGCTCGAGCCGAAGTTCGGAAGTGTCTTTCAGACCGATTGCCGCAATGAACTCGGACAAAGTCCTCAAGGTGTTACGGTGAAAATTGTACACGCGTTGCGCCTTGTCACTGACGACCAGTGCACGCTGGCGTGCGTGGTCCTGTGTCGCAACAC
>JAZFZN010000262.1:0-11796 GCA_036475515.1 Gammaproteobacteria bacterium | reverse complement strand
GACGCTGCCGGACTTTGCGGCAAACATCGGATCACCATTGGTATTCAGGACCGTGGCATCTTTGAACACGAGTTCAGGCCCGCCCAACCGCCAGCGGGCATCGATTGACCCGACCAGCACCGGCCGGCCGATGGCATCGCTGGCGAGGGCCTCGATCTGGCGGTGGTACTCAGGAACAAACGGCAAAAACAGACGGAACAGGCCGACTGCGATCGCGAGCAGAATGACGAGCGCGGCAAACACGCCGGCTGTCCATTTCCAGATTCTGCGTCGGACCGAAACCATTTCTGTCTGTTTTCTCCTAGGTCAACACCACGTCGTACTGATCCTGTGCGTACAGCGGGTCACTTTGCAACCGAATCGGTTTGCCCGTGAACTCCTCGAGTTCGGCGAGACTCGATGACTCCTCGTCGAGCAGCAACTCGATCACGTCGCGGTGGGCCAGCACCAACAACTCCTGGAACTCGAACTGCCGGGTCTGCCTCAGGATATCGCGGAAGATCTCGTAGCAGACGGTGTCGGGTGTCTTTACCGAACCACGCCCCTCACAGGTTGGACAAGGCGTGCACAGCGTGTGTTCGAGGCTCTCACGGGTCCGTTTGCGGGTCATCTCGACCAGACCGAGCGGCGAAACCTCGCAGATGTAGTTTTTTGCGTGGTCTTTCGCGAGATTCTTCTCAAGCGCCTGCAGGACTTGCCGGCGGTGTGCTTCGGAGGTCATGTCGATGAAATCCAGAATGATGATCCCACCGAGATTCCGCAGCCTGAGCTGGCGCGCGATCGCCTGGGCCGCCTCCAGGTTGGTACGGAAAATCGTCTCTTCGAGGTTTCTGTGGCCGACATACGCACCCGTGTTCACATCGATCGTCGTCATCGCTTCCGTCTGGTCGATGATCAGATAGCCACCCGACTTCAGTGGCACTTTGCGATCCAGCGCGCGTGCAATCTCATCTTCGATGTTGTACAGATCGAGTATCGGACGGTCTCCGGTATACAACTCAATGACCGGCTCGCAACCCGGAATGAATGTCCCGGCAAACTCCCGCATTCTTTCATAGTCCTGCTCGTCGTCGACACGAACTCGTTCGACGTCGTCGCCAAGCAGGTCGCGCAGGACACGTGACGGGAGTGTCAGATCTTCGTGCACCAGCCCTCCGACCGGTGTTTCTGCTACTTTCCTGCGAATATGCTCCCAGAGTTTTCCGAGAAACAGCTTGTCCGCACGCAGAGCATTGCCACTGGCTCCCTCTGCTGCCGTTCGGACGATGTACCCACCGTTGCCCTTGTCGCCGTTGGCGAGTTCTTCGACGATGCCACGCAAACGTTCACGCTCGGTCTCTTCGTCGATGCGTGTTGAAATCCCGATGCTGTCTCCTTTGGGCATATAGACGAGGTAACGAGACGGAATCGTGATGTAGGTCGTCAAACGCGCACCTTTCGAACCCATCGGGTCTTTCAGCACCTGCACGAGTACTTCGCTTCCCTCCCCGACGAGTTCGCTGATGCTGGCTGGCGCTGGTGTTTCGACACCTTCAAGTTCCGAACGTGCGATGTCCGATGCATGCAGGAAAGCCGTCCGTTCCATACCGATATCCACGAATGCCGCCTGCATACCGGGCAGCACACGCGAGACCCGGCCCTTGAAGATACTGCCGACCATGCCGCGGTTGCTGGAACGCTCGATATAAACCTCTTGCAGCACACCGTTTTCAACCAATGCGACCCGTGTTTCCTGCGACGAGACATTAACGAGGATTTCTTCTTTCACGCTGAATCCAGTGCTTGTATTCCGAATTCTTTGAGCAGCGCCGCCGTTTCGTAGAGTGGCAACCCCATAACACCGCTGTAGCTGCCGTTCAGGTGTTCGATAAAAACGGTACCGAGTCCCTGGATCGCGTACGCACCCGCCTTGTCCGCAGGTTCTCCGCTGAGCCAGTACGCGTCTCGTTCAGCGGCATCGATTTCGCGAAATCTCACCGTACTTTCGTTGAGCGCCGACGACACCTGTTCGTCGCGACGAATCGTTATTGCGGTCAACACGCGGTGGGTTCGTCCCGACAACAACGAGAGCATGTCCAGTGCTTCGTTCTGATCCGACGGCTTGCCGAGTATCTTGCCGTCGATAACCACGATCGTGTCCGCGGCCAATACACATCGCCCTTTGTTCGTGCGATTTCCGGCGGTCGCGGCTTTGTCGTCTGCAACGCGACACACAAAGTCAGTTGCCGTCTCGCCGGGTCGCAGATTTTCGTCGACCTCGACCGGCAACAGCTCGTAAGACACACCAATCTGCCCGAGCAGTTCGCGCCGTCGTGGCGAGGCCGATGCCAGCACAATCGTGTCCCGGTTCGTGTTCATCGATGATAGGGATGATTGTTCAGAATGCTCCATGCCCGATACAGCTGCTCGAGAAGCACGATCCGGGCCAATCCGTGTGGCAGTGTTAGCGCCGACAACGACAGCTTCAGCTCAGCTCGCTCGAGACAGCTTTTCGACAGTCCGTCCGGTCCACCGATCAGAAACGCAACGTCCCGGCCGTCCTCGATCCAGCCCGCGAACCGCTGTGCGAACTCCTCGGTCGACAGGCTGAGACCCCTGGAATCCAGCGCTATAGCACGTTCCTGGTCCCGTAACGCCTTGATTATCCTCTCAGCTTCGGCGTCACGCGCAGTCCGGGGATTATACGTTTTCGTGCGTTTGAATAACGGAATCTCGGTCAGTTCAGGTGTGATCTGACGCGGGAAACGTGAGCTGTATTCAACACAAGCCTCGGTGATCCACCGTGGCATCCGTGTTCCTGCGGCAACGACACGCAATCGCATGGATCGCCGCCGCGACTAACCGGCCTCCTGCCGGCTGATCAGTCCGACTGTGCGGCGTGGGCCATCAGGTCGGGGCTCCACAGTTTCTCCAGGTTGTAGAAATCCCGGACACGCGGAAGCATCACGTGTACCAGGAGATCATCGAGGTCGATGAGCACCCATTCGGAATTGTCGGCGCCCTCGACGCCCAGGGGCCGACGGCCGAGTTTCTTGGCCTGCTCTACAGTGAAATCTGAGATGGATTTGACGTGGCGGTTCGAAGTACCGCTGGCGATGATCATTTTGTCGGTAACGTCTGTCAGTTTGTGCACGTCCAGTGTGACGACGTCGTGGGCCTTCATTTCCTCGAGGGAATTGATGACACAGTCGGTCAGATTGGTTTCGTTCTGCATATACCTCCTCTCTTGCCTTACCGGGGCATGGTCGAATAACAACCCGATTCGTCGATTATTCTACGCACAGAATCGGGCATCAGGAAACGGGGATCGCCACCGGCCATGATCAGTGAACGAATCGCGGTCGACGAAATCTCGAGCTGTGTAACTGCCTGCACATAGACGCGGCCAGCCAGGTACTCGTGCATGTCGCGTGGGCTGCCCGTGCCGCGGTCTACGAGCAGTTCCCCGAGGGTTCCCATACTCGGTGCACGCCAACCCGGTCTGTGAGCAACGATCAGATTCGAAAGTTGCAGGATCTGACGCCATTGATGCCATTGTGAGAATCCGAGAAAGGCATCCATACCGACGATCAGACACAGCGAATGCGATGGATACTCTGAACGCAACTCGTACAAGGTTTCGACCGAATAAGCGGGACCGTCTTTGTGCACTTCGCGGTCGTCGACCAGGAATCCGTGTTGCGCCTCGACGGCTGCTTTGACCATCGCGAGTCGCAACTCGGCGTCCGCGACCGGTTCTTCGCGATGTGGTGGCTGCCCGCAGGGCATGAAACGCACTTCGGAAAGATTCAGGCTCGTCAACAGTTCGAAGGCCGTGCGCAGGTGTCCGTAGTGAATCGGGTCGAAGGTGCCACCGAAGATGCCAATCGGATTCATCGCCCCTCACACCGCGCGCCGCAATACACCGACACCGGCCAGTTCAGCGACCAATGCCTCCAGCGCATTCCAGGGACGACCGGGTTCGAGGCCTTTGATAACGAAATCCGTTTCTGCAGCGGTCATCAAAGCGCGGTGCAGTGAATCCATCGTATGACGTGACAAGGCACCGCGGATGACCGGCTTGCGTCGTTCCCAGACCCCCACCTGGTTCAACACCGTGTTTTCGGGTGCACCGTTACGGATCTTCGATGCAATCGACGCCAGCGTGCGGATCTCGCGGGCCAGTGCCCACAAGACCAATACCGGCTCTACTCCTTCGGCACGGAGTCCGTGCAGGATCTTCAGCGAGCGAGCGGCATCGCCGAGATCGGCTGCATCGACGAGCTGAAAAACGTCGTAGTGCGAGCTGTCGGCTACTGAGTGCGCCACGGCTTCGGCGTCGATGACCCCGTCGCGATGCAGCAGTGCGAGTTTGTCGATCTCCTGTTGTGCGGCGAGCAGATTCCCTTCGACCCGATCCGCGAGCAGTTGCACCGCGTCGGCTGAAGCTTTCAGGTCTAGCTTCTGCATCCTGAGGCGGATCCACTGCGGCAGACGCTGCCGGTCTATCGGCCAGACCTGCACCACGACACCGTTTTTCTCGATGGCTTTGGCCCATTTTGCCGCTGCTGCGGAGCGGTCCAGCTTGCCGGTGATCACCAGCAACAGACGGTCGTCGACAGGCCGTTCGGCCAGACCCGCGATCACCGCACTGCCTTCTTTGCCCGGCTTGCCGGTCGGCAGCCGCAGTTCCACGATGCGCTTGTCCGCGAACAGTGACAGGTTGTCGCTGGCGTTCGCCAGCCCGTTCCAGTCGAAAGAACGTTCGACGGTGTGCAACTCGCGTTCGGAAAAACCCCGGGCGCGGGCAGCATCACGGATGGATGCAGCCGCTTCGCTGACGAGCAGCGGTTCGTCTCCACTGATCAGATAGGCGGGTGCCAGAATGTGCTGCAGTTGCGCGGCGAGTCTGTCGGCGTTCAGTCTCAACGAATGCTACGAAGGGATCCGACGAACTCCATCATAACCGCGAGAATGGCCAACGACCAGACGAGCAGAGCCCCGGAGGGCAAATCGAGCGACGCCGAGGCGGCCAGCCCGATCGCAACCCAGAGAATGCCGCCATTCGGCCACATCATGCGGCCCGGTTCGGGGTCAAATACCGAGTTTGCCCAGCGTGTCGATCAGACGCCGTAGCGTGAATGAGATGGTCGGATGGGTTTGGTCGAACCGCTCGACGGCTTCGTTGACGCGGTCATTCAGAGATTCCTCGCCTTTCGCCTGCTCGGCCGGCAACGCCGTACGAATGTCGTCGATCAGCTCACGCAGCCGCCGTTCTTCGTTTTCGTCGATGCCGTCGCTGGTATCGACCTCCCGGTCGAGATCGTCGAGCAGCTCGCGTAGTTTTTTCTCCGGCATGTTTTTGCGCCTCCGTGCGGCATTCTAGCACCCGTCTTCGGCCTCACTTCACGTGTTAGGCTCCGGGCAACGTGTCGTCAGCCGCTGACAATACTGTCGTCTTCGAAGACGTCAATAAGACTCTTGGACACCGGCGTGTGTTGGTCGACGTTCGTCTCTCGTTGCCGTCGACACAAATCACGGCCATTGTCGGCGAAAGCGGTAGCGGCAAATCCACACTGTTGCAGCACATCAACGCCCTGATCCGTCCAGATGATGGCCGTGTGCTGGTATTCGGCAGACCCATCGACTACGACGATGCCGTCGCCTTGCGCCGCCGCGTCGGGTACGCGGTACAGAGTATCGCGTTGTTCCCCCATCTGACGGTGCGAAACAACGTCAGTCTTCTCGCCAGACTCGAGAACTGGCCGGAGGAACGCACGGAGACGCGCATCGAGCGGTTGCTCAGTCTGATGGAACTGGATACGGGTGTTCTCGACCGCTATCCCCACGAACTTTCCGGTGGACAACAACAGCGTGTCGGCCTGTGCCGTGCAATGATGCTCGAACCTCCATTGTTGCTGCTGGACGAGTCATTTTCCGGTGTCGACCCGATTACTCGACAGAGTATTCACGAAGAGTTTCTGAGGCTTCAGCAGGAAGAACCGCGTACGGTCGTACTGGTCACGCATGACATGCGTGAAGCGGAAATACTCTCGGATTTTCTGGTGGTTTTGCTCGACGGTGTGGTGCGGCAGGCGGCACCGACCGCGGAAGTCATCGAATCACCGGCGGACGAATACGTCTCACGACTCGTCGGGGACAGCCCGTCGTGAACGGATTCCTTCCCAAAAACATCCATGGCAGGTCCTCCAAAGGGACGTTGTGTTGTCTGTTGATTCTGGTTCTTTTGGCAGTCGGTTCATGTACATCCGGCGATACTCGCGAACGAATCGTCGTCGGCAGCAAACCGTTCGCGGAAAGTTACATGCTCGCCGAGATCTTCGCCCAGTTGCTCGAGGCGGAAGGATTTCAGGTAGACCGGCGTTTCAACTTCGGTGGCACACTGGTTACTTACGAAGCGCTGAAACGTGGCGAAATCGATCTGTACCCGGAATACACGGGCACAATCACGCAGACCATTCTCAAACAACCCGCTCTGACCGAAGCGAATGCAATCAACGAGGCCCTGGTTGCGGAAGGATTGCGTATCCTGCCGTCGCTCGGTTTCAACAACAGCTATGCGATCGCGGTTCCTGCCGAGCTGGCCGATGAGCTCGGTCTGACGAAAATTTCCGACCTCCGTGACCATTCCGAACTGCGATTCGGTATCAGCCACGAATTTCAGAATCGGGAAGACGGTTGGCCCGGTCTGGTCGCTGCCTACGCTCTCGACGCGCGCGTCACCGGCATCGAGCACGCACTGGCCTACCAGGCAATTCGTGACGGACATGTCGATGTCACCGATGCCTATTCGACGGATGGCGATATCGATCGCTACGGCCTCGTGACGCTCGTGGACGACCGTGGCTACTTTCCCGAGTACCTCGCCGTACCGTTGATCCGTGAGGACCTCGCGGAGCGAGCCAAAAGTGCACTCGAGCTTCTGGCAGACAGTCTTGACGACGAAAGGATGCGCAGTCTGAACGCACGGGCGGTTGTCGAAAACGAAGCATTCGCGTCGATCGCCACAGATTTCTTGTTCGATCAGGGACTGATGCCTGAGCGAACGGTTGTGCAGCGGAATATTTGGCGGAATCTCGTCCGCAATACGGCACAGCACTTGAAACTGACCGGAATCGCGTTGTTGCTCGCCTGTACCGTCGGACTTGCCGTCGCCCTGCTCGTGTTTCGGTCCAAACCCCTTTCTCGTGGGGTCATCTATGTCGCGGGTCTGTTGCAGACCGTCCCGTCGATCGCTTTGCTTGCCCTGATGATCCCGTTGTTCGGTATCGGGGAAATACCTGCGATCATCGCGTTGTTTCTGTATTCATTGTTACCGATCGTACGCAACACGATTACAGCCCTGGTGACGATCGATCCGACATTACGACGTGTGGCCGTTGCGATGGGTCTGACACCGTTACAACAGATCCGTCATGTGACCTTACCACTCGCCCTGCCAAATGTACTGGCAGGCATCCGTACGGCTGCAGTAATCAGTATCGGTACCGCAACACTGGCGGCGTTCATCGGCGCCGGCGGGCTGGGTGATCCGATAGTGACGGGTCTGACCCTGAACGACCCGAATTTGATCATGCAGGGCGCGATCCCGGCCGCGATACTCGCGATCCTGACGGAACTGGCATTCGAAAGGCTGGAACGTCGTCTGGTTCCGCCGCACATGCTTTCCGCGACGGTTTGACACCCATCACAACCGCAACTCACAACAACGACAGAAAGGAACCGAGATCGGAATAGCACCCGATCACGTGAACCGCCCCGGCACGGCGTAACATATCGGCTTGTGTGCCAGTACCAATCCCGATAAAACCGTAGCCGAGCTCGCGGGCGGTCTCGAGGTCCCAGGTTCCGTCACCAACGCAGACGACCCGTTCGAATTCGTTACATCCGTACTGTTGCTTGGCCCGTTTGACGGCAACCCGCACGATGTCGGCACGCGAGGTGCCATCGTCCGATGTGGCGATGGGAATACCGTCGACATCCAGATCCCCGGAACGAAACTTCAGTTCGGCCGACCGATCGAAAGCGCCGGTGGCGATCGCAACTGCGTAACACGGGTCGGCGTTCAAGGTTTCGAGCATCTCCGAAACACCAGCGATGGATCGCATACCACCGGACCGACGCATGCCTTCTTGGAGATAGCGCGTCATGCGGTTTTTGAAACGCTCGATGTCATCGCGATCGGGCTCACGACCGAACTTTTGTTCATGCAGATCGTGCACGATTGCGAGATCGGTCGCGTGTGGATACCCGGCCCAGTTGGTGCTCATGTTCTCGATGCCGAATTCATCGGCCATCGTGCGCACGAACGCTTCCTCGTCCACCGCATAGGTCTCCGTCAGCGTACCGTCGAGGTCGAAAACGATCAGCTTCACTGAAGCAGGGCTGCGCCGGTTTCGCTTGTCGCAGGACCGGGCGTGATCTGCCCGGCGGCTTCGAGCCGTCGCAGGATCTGCGCGACCATATCGTCGATCAGAGCGAGTTCGATGATCTTCCCTTCACGCATCTTCGACAACACGGCGGTCGGATCGAAGGAGTAGTCCTGTGCGAGAGCTTGCGTTTCTTCTGGAAACAATACGCGCCCGTCGCTGTGCAGATCGAATGTCACGCGTACGAACACAAGATACTCCGCGGGTCGGTTCATCGCAGAAACCGACAACACGCGTTCTCCGACCTCTGCTTTCGTAATCCGCAAAGTTGCTGTGGCGATTTCGGGATCAGTCATTACGACGACACCTGCGTTGTGTAGTGCCTGCTCGAGGCGAAGCTTGAGTTCGTAGTGTGGCGAAGCCGGCCACTCGATGTAAGTACTCTCCATTTCGGGCGGCAAAGTGGCCTGCCCACGAAGGCTGAAACCACAGCCGAACAGCACTGCACAGACGAGCGACAAACCGGCACCTTTCGCAACCCTGATGACTGACATCAGACGACCAGGTTGACGAGTTTTCCTGGAACAACGATGACTTTGCGTATCGCAGCGCCCTCTATGAAACGCTGCACGTTCTCATCGCCGAGTGCGGCTTCTTCCATCGCGTCACGATCTGCGTCAGCAGCAACCTGGATGCGACTGCGAAGCTTTCCGTTGACCTGCACGACGATCTCGACGCTGTCGGACTCGATGGCGTCAGCATCAAAAACCGGCCAGGATTCGTCGACAACAGCATTGTCGCCGCCCAGTGCATACCATAGGGAATGACATACATGTGGCACGACTGGCGTCAGCATCAGTACAGAGGAACGCAGGGCTTCGCGTACGACCGCGCGTCCCAATGCCGAATCGTCGTTGAATTTTGCGACTGCATTCAGCAATTCCCGAACGGCGGCGATCGCCGTGTTGTACGCATAGCGACGCGTGATGTCGTCTGTTACTTTGGCGATCGTCTTGTGTGTCGTACGTCGCAACGCTTTCTGCTGTGGCGTCAAGGCGGACAGATCGAGCTCCGCGGGTTCGCCCCGCTCGACACATTCACGGACGAGACGCCAGAGCCTCTTCAGGAAACGGAACATGCCCTCGACACCCTCTTCCGACCATTCGAGCGCCTGATCGGGTGGCACATCGGACACGACAAACAGACGCACTGTGTCGGCACCGTAGCGGCTGAGCAGGGCTTCCGGGTCGATACCGTTGTTCTTGGACTTCGACATTTTCTCGATCGGACCCGGTGTGACCGGTTGGCCGTCAGATATCAGTCTGGCACCGACAATTCGACCACCAGCGTCACGTTCGAGTTCGACATCGGCCGGGTTGTAGTAGGTCTTGTGACCTTTGTCGTCTTCGCGATAGTAAGTCTCGCCAATGACCATGCCCTGACACAACAGTCGTATGAACGGTTCGTCTGAATCGACCAGACCTTCGTCACGCAACAGCTTGTAATAGAAGCGCGCGTAGATCAGGTGCAAGATTGCGTGTTCGATCCCACCGACATATTGGTCGACGGGCAACCAGTAACGTGCACGTTCGTCGAGCATCGCGTCCGCACCGGGACTCGTGTAGCGTGCGTAGTACCACGACGATTCCATAAAGGTATCGAACGTGTCGGACTCCCGCCGAACCGGTGCTCCTGTATCGGGATCTGTCGCGTTCTGAAACTCGGGGGCATCGATCAGTGGAGACGCGCCACCGGTCACTTCGACGTTTTCGGGCAAAACAACGGGCAACTGGTCGTCCGGTACCGGTTCAGGTTCGCCGTCATTGTCGTAAATCGCCGGAACCGGACAACCCCAGAATCGCTGCCGCGAAACCAGCCAGTCGCGCAAACGGTAGTTGACACGCCGTTGCCCCGTACCCTGTGCCTCGAAATAGGCGGCAAGCGCGTCGAAAGCCTCCTCGTAAGACATCCCGTCGTACTCGCCCGAGTTGATCAGACGACCGTAGGCCACGAATGCATCCTGTGACAAATCGACGGTTGCGTCATCGAGAGGCTCGATGACCTGCACGATGGGCAGACCGTACTTGGTGGCGAACTCCCAGTCGCGTTCATCGTGACCCGGTACCGCCATCACCGCACCCGTGCCGTAACTCATTACGACGAAGTTGGCGACCCAGATCGGAATGTCTTCACCGGTCAGCGGGTGCTGTGCATTGACACCGATCGGCATGCCCTTTTTTTCGAGGGTTTCGAGCGCCGCTTCGGACGCCTGAACTTTCCGACACTCGTCGATGAACGCGGCGATTCCGGGGTTGTTTCTTGCGACTCCGGCCGCGAGCGGGTGTTCGGGTGCAACCGCCATGTAGGTAACGCCAAACAAGGTATCGGGACGGGTTGTGAATACGCGCAGCGCGTCGTGACCGGCCACCGGAAATTCGATATCGATTCCTTCGGAGCGGCCGATCCAGTTGCGTTGCATCGTTTTGACCGACTCGGGCCAGTCATCGAGCTTGTCTAGCCAGTCGAGCAGCTCGTCGGCGTATTCGGTAATCTTCAGAAACCACTGCGGCATCTCGCGTCGTTCGATTGGCGCACCGGAGCGCCAGCCCTTGCCGTCGATCACCTGCTCGTTTGCGAGCACGGTCTGATCGACCGGATCCCAGTTCACGATCCCGTTTGCGCGATACGCGAGGCCTTTGCGCATCAGCCTTGTGAACAACCACTGCTCCCAACGGTAATACTCCGGTTTGCAGGTCGTTACTTCGCGGCTCCAGTCGTAGGCATAGCCCATGCGTTTCAACTGGCTGCGCATCTCTTCAATGTTTGCGTAGGTCCACTTCGCAGGATGGACCTTGTGTTTGATGGCCGCATTTTCTGCCGGCAAACCGAACGCGTCCCAACCCATCGGTTGCAATACATTCTTGCCTTGCATGCGTTGGAATCGAGAAATGACGTCACCGATCGTGTAATTGCGCACGTGGCCCATGTGGAGTCGTCCGCTGGGATACGGCAACATCGAAAGGCAGTAGAACTTTTCTTTCGATGTATCTTCGGTCACTTCGAAGCAGCGATGTTCGTCCCAGTATTGCTGGGCGTCGCGCTCCACGATTTCTGGTTGGTAGAGTTGCTCCACACCGGGTTCCGGGCTGCCAAGGACGCGTCAGGATAACCGACGTCGCAGAACCGGCCAAGCTGCGAACAGCAGCACTACAGACGCGCCACCGATGACGGGCCAGTTGCCAACCGACACGTAGGGTGTGGCGCCGGTGTACGGGTAGAGGTCGACCGTCAGTGCACCGATTTCAAACTGTGGCAAACGATCAAGAATGACCCCTTTGGGGTCGATCGCTGCCGTGATTCCAGTGTTCGTCGCACGCAACAGATAGCGCCCCGTCTCCAGAGCACGCATCTGTGCAATCTGCAGATG
>JAZFZN010000261.1:0-3375 GCA_036475515.1 Gammaproteobacteria bacterium | reverse complement strand
TGAATACCAGTCGGCCATGTCACAGGTCCGGATGACGAACTCGTCGTCGAATTCGTCACGATCCGGGGACTCGGACAAGGTATAGGTCTGATTCTTTTCGACCTGTTCATAACGGCGAAACTCCTGGTTCAGCGCCGTTACGCCGTGTTCTTTTTTAGCATCCCTACTGGTCATTGGCTGATCTCTAAGGTTGACAGGTGTGGGGTTGGTGTCTGCTCGAGGGTCGTAGCTCGACGGCGGTGCAGGATAGCTAAGCCGGAGAGCTCCGAAGCGAGCAGAGCCAGGGATGGCGCAACGAGCGTCCCGAGAGTAGACACCAACTGCACGCCTTACTAGAGAATAGCACTTCGCAGCCAGGCGATGAGGACGAAGAGCAGGGCTGCCGGCACGACGTACTTGAGCCAGGTGTAGAACCACTCCGGCATCGGTGCGAGTTGTCGAACGACCTCAGCACGTGCAACACCCCAGGTCAACGCCAGCACGGCCAGTGCTGCGCCAAGTGTCTGCATTCCCGAACCGACGATCAGATCCAGCACGGCGATGAGTTCGGGTTTCAACGCAGTGGGCAGCATCAGGACTGCGAGCACGACTCCGACTACAAATACTGCGCGATGTCTCGAAAACCGATGGCTCAGTGTGACGACAATAACCTCGAGTGCCGCGACGGCTGACAGCACAGCCATCAGGGTCAGAACACCAAGAAACGCCGTGCCTACCAGCCTCCCGGCTGGCATGACACCGAAAAGCTTTGGCAGCGCGGAAAAGATCAGTGCCGGTCCCGATGCCAGGCCGATACCAAACACGAGTAATGTCGGGACGATGAACAACGACGCCAGGACGGCGGCAAGCATGTCACCGAGACCTGCGGATAGCGCCATTCTGGGTATCGCGACATCGTCATTCAGATAACTGCCGTAAGCGATCATCAGCGTTCCGCCGATACCGAGGGAGAAACAAGCCTGACCGAGCGCGGCAAAATATTCGTTGGGACCCATCTGGGAGAAGTCCGGTTTCAGGAACGCTGCGAGTTGTTCGACGGCACCATCCAGTGTCAACGCGTAGATCACGAGCCACAACACGACGACGGCAAACACAGGTACGAACAAACGGCTGGTTGCCTCAATACCCTTATGTACGCCGCGGTAGACAATCCAGAGGGCTGCACTGATCACGAGCAATGCGATCGCATATTGCAACCAGCCGTTTGCAAGACCCCTCTGGAAGAGTTCGATCTGTTCCGGTGCAAACCCGCGTACGGCAGCGAATACGGTCGTATAGACGACGTTCGCGATTACCACGGTGTAGTAGGAAACTGCAATGGTGATTGCAACGATGAGGATCACAGCAACGACAGTTCCGAACGTATTTCCGAACGCGGTGCGGAACACGTCGAGTGGTCCGGAACGCATGCTGCGACCCAGCGCCCATTCCGCATTCAGAGCCGGAATCGCAATGGCGAGCATGAACAGTACATAGACCAGCAGAAAAGCGCTGCCACCGTACTGGCCCATCATGTAGGGGAAACGCCAGACGTTGCCGAGGCCGACAGCGACACCGACCATAGTCAGGAAGGTCGCGAAACGCGACGAAAAGACCGGGCGACTCATGCGGGTCCGGTTTCCATGTCGTAGCTCACCGCCGGGCTGCCGGCCGGGTAGAACATTCCGGCGAGCTCGATACCTTCATCAACGGTGCATTCGATACAGTGTGGTTGCTTTCTCGGCAGGAAAATCATGCTGCCCTCGCCGATCTTTGCGTTCGACCTGCCGGTCCAGATTCGTCCTTCGCCGGACAGCACGACGATTGCTTCTTCGTACAGGTGGAAGTGTTCCGGTGCTTTTGAGCGTGGGATCGAACCGATAAACATCGTGACCTGTCTGGAACCAACGCGTTTGTCAACGAGAAGACGAAAATAGCGATCACCGGTGGACTGCCTATCTGTTTCGGACAAAGTCACTGTACGTTGCGGATGCACGTGATCGTGGCCCTGCGGTATCTCGCTGAGCCATTGGGGGTCCGAACATTGCGGACAGACCCCGATGAGCAACTCGATCGGGTCGTCGTTCGGGTTGGATACGCGGAAGGGCTCGCCCGGTTTGACGTAGGCACTGGTCTGCGGAACCAGATCGAAACCGTGTCCGGGTATGTCGAGAAGCCCGGAGCCACGGATCACGTAGATCACAACGTCTGACTCGGGGAACACACGCACCGGAGACCGACCAGGATGCACTTGTACGAAGTACTGCGAGATCATCTCCGCGCCACGGTCGGCATCGATTACGACTGCCTCATGCCAGTTTCCCCTGATATCGAAGTGCAGCGCATCGGGGGCCGTGACAAAACAGCCACCATCCAGCATCGTTCGTGATTCGTTCATCGACCTCAGATTAAACCATCGGCGCCGGTTTGCCATCCAACAGAACAACCGGCACGAACACCCGGAGGGAAGGATATGTACATGAGAATATGGATTGCGGCCGCGCTCGCCGTGGCGACAACGTCTGCACAGGCGGCAGAGGTCCAGCGTACGATCGAGAAAACCATCGATTCGGCCACATCGATCGAGATTCTGAACATCGCGGGCGTCTATACGATCGAAGGAACATCGGGCGGCGATGTCGAGATCCACGCCACCGTCAACGCAGAAGACGAAGCGCTGGCCAACAGTATCGAACTGGAGGTCGACGATCGCAGTAATCGTGTGATCGTAACGACGCACTATCCGCTCGATGACTACCGCAGCTTTCACTATCCGGGCAAGGAGGGTCAGCGATGGAGCCGCTGGGGTTCGGAAACCACGTCCCGCTATCTGGGCGAATACGTCCGCGTCGTGCGCAAATCCTCGATGAGATCGCCCACTCTGTGGGTGGATTACGTCGTGCGGGTTCCAAATGGTGTAGACGTCATCGTCACCAATCTCGCTGGCGACACCACGGCGACGAATCTGGTTGGCGAACTGACCGTGGACACGGGTTCCGGCCAGGTCGAGGCTCGCGCCGGACAGGGCGATTTCCATGCCGATACCGGTTCTGGAGACGTGCTGGTGTCCGAGCACACGGGTTCTGTTACTGCCGATACCGGGTCGGGTGACGTCGTAGTCCGCAATCTCAAAGGCTCAGTGCGGGCCGATACCGGTTCGGGCGACATTCGTCTCGAGAATCTGACGGCGGACCGTGTCTCCGCAGATACGGGTTCCGGTGACGTCATTGCAGAAGACGTGACCGTGGCCGACGACCTGTCGGTCGACACCGGTTCCGGCGACGTCGTCGTGCGTGGTGATTTGTCGGGTGTGCGTAGAATCGACATCGACACCGGCAGTGGTAATGTCGAGCTGGCGTCTGACAACTTCCCCGCTGCCGACATCGAGATCGATAC
>JAZFZN010000260.1:0-2914 GCA_036475515.1 Gammaproteobacteria bacterium | reverse complement strand
CCGGGGATGTATCGCGGCGTGATGGTCATCGGAAAACGCAGCGAGAACGTGCCGTTGTCGTAGGCCACCGTCTGTTGGTATTCGATCTCGACGGTGATCTGATCGCCCGGACCGATGTTAGCGATCGACGTCGTGAACATATTCGGACGTTCCTGTTCGACAAGACTCGCCCGTCGTCCGGACTGCTTCGCCTGCTCGTATGTTTTTCTGGCCTCTTCGCGTTCCTTGATCTCACCGACGATGATGCGTTCACCGACGTACATCGTCAGGCGATCGACCGCCGCGTCATCCGGCAGCGGAAACACGTAAATGCCTTCGACCCAGTCGGATCCGTCGTTGTGAAACCGCTGCTGCACTTTGACGCGGGCAACGATGCCACTGATGTTCATCTGAACGTCCGTATCCAGGCGTGTGGCCGTTTCGAACACGCCCGGGGCAGTTCGAAACATCAGCGTGCCCGCGCCGAAATGTTCGACCGTGGGTACCAGTGGCGCATCGGCTGATGCAGGGTGTGAAGTACCACCGAGCAACACGACAAGACACAGAGCGACCCAGTCGGTTCGTTTCGCCGGTCGCATCAACAGACGCGTCCATCGTTTGTGCAAAGTGTTCGGTTCAGGCCTGGTCGCGGGCATCCGCTGCCGCGGCTTTTGGTGCGGCATCCTCTGTGTCGTGTTCATCGCGCCCTCCGTGATACCCATTCAACCTTCCGAACAGGCCTGGTTCAGGCCGAAAGGAGGCATTGCAATGAACAAAAATGATCAATTGTGGCAGGCTGTTTTCAGCCGAAATGAATTGTTTTATGGTCGGGACCATGGGCAGACATATAGCCATCGTCGAAGACGAACAGGCGATCCGTGACAACTACACCGAGGCGTTGCAGAAGCACGGCTTTCGGGTCAGCGCGTTTGCGGACCGGCAGACTGCGTTGAAGGGCTTTGATCCGCAGCTTCCGGAATTGGTCATCATCGACGTCAGTCTCGAGGACGAACCGGAAGGCGGGTTCGACCTGTGCCGTGAACTAAGGGCACGTTCAAACGAGTTGCCGATCATCTTTCTGACCGCCAGGGATACGGAACTGGATGCAATATCCGGTCTCAGACTCGGTGCGGATGATTATCTAACCAAGGACATCAGCATCGCCCACCTCATTACTCGCGTGGTTGCCTTGTTCAGACGTGTTGATGCGTTGAGCCGACTCGATGCTGAAAAGTCCAACAAGATCGCGCATCGCGGCGATTTGAGCCTCGACCCGGAACGGATGACCGCGCACTGGAAAGACGAACTCGTACCACTGACGGTGACTGAGTTCTGGATCGTACACGCCCTGGCCCGATACCCCGGCCACGTAAAAAACCGCCAGCAACTGATGGATGCCGCGAATCTCGTGCTCGATGAGGGTACGATTACGTCGCATATAAAACGGATACGGAAGAAATTCCTTGCGATCGATCCGGAATTCGATGTCATCGGAACGGCATACGGAATGGGGTATCGCTGGCAGCCGACCAACTGATCCACCCGGCCCACAGCGCTTCGGGCCCGTATGAGTCTGCGGCTACAGTTGCTGCTCGTCGCCCTGTTGACTCTCGTACTCCCGTGGGCGGGCTGTCGCTACGTCAAGGAAATGGAGGGCGCGCTTCGGCGTGGCCAACAGGATGCATTGCTGTCCAGCACCCGAACGATCGCGGCGGGACTCACGGCAAGAGACGAATTTCTGTACGCCTGGCCGGCCCGTCGCGACGCAGCGGAACGCAACGTTTTGTATGCCCATCCGCTGGGCCAGCCGATTGATCTCGATGGTTTCTCGGATGACTGGGGTCGGATTTCAAGCTACCTCGACTCTTACCCGCTCGACGAGCGGTTTTCAACGAGAGTCGTTGCCGGTATGGACCCGCGCCAGTTGTACCTGTTTTTTTCGGTCGACGACGACGATGTGCGTTACCGACGCGACGCGTCGCGCACCTCCTATCCGGACCGACCGGAAGTGGAAGCCGGTGAACAACCACCTTATGACCGGATCGTTATCGTGCTGGAAGAGCTGTCCGGAGAACTGTCGCAGTTCGAAATCTCGACCGCAGCGCCCGGACCGGTTCTCGCAAGGCGTACTGACGAACCGAACAAAAACGATGCACGCATCCGTGGCGAATGGCAGGAAACACCGACGGGTTACAACGTCGAGTTGCGCATGCCTGCGTCTTTGCCCGGACCGAGGCTGGGGTTTGCGGTCATCGACGCAGACGATGATTCACTACGCTGGGTTGGCAACATTGATTCGTTGCGGTTCCCACGACCGCCGTTCCTGGTCTATCCGGAGCGGGCACTCGCCCGACATCTGACGAACCTGACACAGGAAGGAATTCGACTTCGGGTCGTCGATCGTGACGGATGGATACTATCCACCGTCGGTACGTTGCGTCTGAACGAACCACAAACCTCCAGTAATGCGCTGCTGCACCGGATCTACCGCGCGATCCTCGGTGAGGGTCGCCCGAAAGAATCAGAACCACGACATACACCCGGTCGTCTTACCGACGAGTACGTGATCGCTGCACTCGATGGAACGTCGGGCACAGTCTGGTATCGCCCGGCCGGCGACGACGCGGTGATTTCAACCGCCTACCCGATCTTCGACTCCGCAGATACGGTCATGGGTGCGGTCGTACTCGACAGAGCGAGCGACGCAGTGCTGACGCTCACCAACACTGCGTTGTCGCGTTTGATCAGTTTCACGTTGCTCGCCACCGTAGTCGTCGCCGCCGGTCTGCTCGGTTACGCCACATGGCTGTCGTTCCGCGTACGAAAACTGCGGGATCTGGCGGAAGGAGCGATCGCAAAAGACGGTTCGATCCGTGCCGAAATACCCGTCAGCCGCAGTGGCGATGAACTCGGCGACCTGTCACGCAGCTTTGCC
>JAZFZN010000259.1:0-2145 GCA_036475515.1 Gammaproteobacteria bacterium | reverse complement strand
CTTATCTGCTGTCTTCGGCCCTGGTCGGTGTCGTTGCACAACGCCTCGTGCGTACGATCTGCCCCGCCTGCAAAACCAGCTATCGACCCACGACCGAGATGCTTGAGCGCTATGAATGGAAGAAGTCCGACAAAATTCGTTTGTACAAAGGTCGTGGTTGTTCAGAGTGCTACGACTCCGGTTACAAGGGTCGTGTCGCAATTCATGAAGTTTTGGTAACCGATCGTGAACTGCAACAACTGGTCATGCGCAACCCAAGCCGTGACGAACTCGTTGATTTCATGAAAGCAAGCGGTGGCAAGACCCTGTTTGAAGACGGTCTCGACCGGGTGCGTGAAGGTCGCACGACGCTCGAAGAAGTCATGCGTGCGATCGCGATCGGATAGGAATCATGGCAATCGAAATCGGCAACAAGACTGCGACCGTGGCGCGGACACCGAAACGGCGGGTGCGGCGTGGCCGTCTGACTGCGAAGCACCGCATGTTCATGACCGAACAACTGGCCTTGCTGTTGGACACTGGCAGCAACCTGCACGAAGCGTTGCAGACGATACGTCGGCAGACGACCGAGCCGGCCATGATCGACATGATCAACATGTTGATCCGCGACATTACCGAAGGCCGAACCTTCGCGCAGGCCCTGGCACGGCACCCGGCGATGTTTTCACAGACCTACGTGAATCTGATCGGCGCCAGCGAGAAAGGTGGCTTTGTGCACGAGGTGCTCGAGCAACTGCTCGAGATGGAACAGAAACGCGAAGAACTGAAACGCATACTGTGGGCGGCGTTTTCCTACCCGCTGTTCCTGCTTGTGTTCTCGGTGTTCGTCGTCGTTTTCATCCTGATGGTCGTGTTTCCGCGTTTCGGGTCGTTGTTTGCACGCATCGAGGACCAGTTGCCGGTCACGACCCTGGCATTGATGCGTGCCGCAGATTTTCTGGGCGCCTATTGGCCCCATTTGCTGTTGTCTTGCACGGCGGCCGCTGTGTTGCTGGTTCAGTGGTGCAAACAACCGTCGGGAAAACACTGGTTGCATACGTTGCAACTGCATACGCCTTTTCTCGGTGACATCATGATGCAGGTCTATGTGATCCGGCTGATGCGCGTGATGAGCGTATCGCTCGGCAACGGTG
This sequence comes from Gammaproteobacteria bacterium, assembly GCA_036475515.1. Classification (GTDB taxonomy): domain Bacteria; phylum Pseudomonadota; class Gammaproteobacteria; order Steroidobacterales; family JAZFZN01; genus JAZFZN01. Next base: position 1,012 of record JAZFZN010000259.1, on the reverse strand, counting down.
TCAGTGTGCTGGATACGCTCGGTGCCTGCCGCGAAGTCGTAGCGAATCGCCGGTTTCAGAACATCATCATGAATGTCGAAACACAGGTGAGGGAAGGCGCCGGCATTGCCGCCGGTTTTCGGAGTTCGCAACTGGTTCCCGACATCGTGCGACAGATGGTTGCGACCGGCGAACAAACGGGCAGCCTGCCGAGGGTCATGCAACGCGTAGCCACGTACTACGAAAACGAACTCGCACGCAGACTCGCGGCGATGGCGCGAATCATCGAGCCTGTGATGTTGCTCGTTATGGGTGCTGTCGTCGGCATTATCGTGAGTTCACTGATGTTACCGATTTTCAAATTATCACGGGCGGTATCGGGATGAATCTCAGACCAATATCGCGCGCCAAAATCGGACTGCGGTCCGAAATGTTTCTTTCGTAGCTGGAGGATAGAACGATGAAACTTGCAATGTTGAAGCGCAATCAGGGTTTCACCCTCGTGGAACTGCTGATCGTCGCGATCATCCTGGCCATTTTGGCCGCAATCGTGTTGCCACAGTTCTCGGCAACGACACGCGATGCTGAAGAGGCGGCGCTCCGCGCCAACCTCGCGACCCTCCGCAACGCCGTAGAACTGTATCGTCAGCAGCACGGCGAGTATCCGGCCGTCTCGGCTTCTTCCGGTGGTGTCTGCACCGGTACCGCGGGAACGGGCGCACTGGAAACCCAGCTGGCCATTCAGGATCAGCTGACACGCTACACCAGTGCCAACGGCCAGTCCTGCAGTCTGCCTGACGCCGGTGCGTTCGCATTTGGTCCGTATTTGCGCGAAGACAATTTTCCGGAAAACCCGGTCACGAAGTCGAACGTCGTGACCATCGTCGGTGCGGCAGCCCCAAGCGCGGGCGACCTGAACATGGCGGGCGACGGTCCGGCTGTGGGTGGTTGGAAATACGACGTCCTGTCCGGGAAGTTCATCGCCAACGACACGAATTTGGACGCGGCGGGCGTCTCGTACGACTCGTACTGA
>JAZFZN010000258.1:0-5449 GCA_036475515.1 Gammaproteobacteria bacterium | reverse complement strand
AAGCCCGGCCAGCAGGATCTCCTCGACCGCACCCTCGTTGCCACGCCGGCGTTCCATTTCGGCACGATTTACGTACGCCGGCACAAACGTTGGATCGAGTTTCAGAGCATTGTCGAAAGCCGTACCTGCCTCGTCGTAGTCTTGCCTCGCGGTATAGAAGTTGCCGAGGTTCAGCCAGCCACTCGGATGATCGGTATTGAAGCGTTCGGCTTCGATGTATTCGTTCATCACCCGTTCGATTGTGTCGAGCATCGGCCGTTCGAGGTCACCGGGCGGGATGCCGGCCAGCAATCGGGCCGCTTCGATGCGCACACCGCGCACCGGGTCGTCGAGCAGGGGAAACAACAGACCAACTCCCATACTGGGTTCGACCGACTCCAGTGCGCTGACAGCCGCTCGGCGCACAATCGGGTCCTCTGCCTGCAAGCCGGATGCGACGATCCCGAAGGTTGCGCGATCGAGTTGATTGCCCAGTTCCTGAATCGCCGTTGCTCTGGCGATCGCGGACGCTGATGTGTCGGTCGCGACCTCAACGAGCAACCCGCGCGATTCCGGCAACGCATTGCGCACCGCGAACAACGCATGCGTGTAATCCTGAAATCCTTTTCGTTCGGGTCCGTACCAGTTTTCGATCGCCGCTGCGGCCCAGACGGCATCTTCGTCTTCGTGACAGTCGTTGCAGGCGTTTGGTGTCGCGTATTCGACGCTCAGATCCGGACGCGGAATGCGGAAACTGTGATCGCGGCGTGGATCGACGACCATATAGGTGCGTTGTGGCATGTGGCATGACACACAAAGACTCGCATCGGTCCCGGCTTCGTGGTGATGGTGTTCAGGCGTTGCAAAACGTTCTGCCGAATGGCACTGCAGACACACACCGTCGCCTTCGACACGCAACTTCAGACTGTGTGGATCGTGACAATCGCTGCAAGTCACGCCGGCGGCGTACATTCGACTCTGGCGGAACGAACCGTACACATAAACTTCGTCGAGAATCTGCCCGTCGGCGTGATACATCCCCGGATCCAGCAACTGGACACGATGCGTGTCCAACAATGGTTCGCCGTGAACGTAGTTTTCTGAGAATTGCGAACGCCGGGCATGACAACGGCCACACAGTTCCGTTTCGTCCGCCCCACGTTGCGGGACCGGCAACCAGGCGTTGCCACTGGTCAGATCGCGTTCCCAATTGCCAGCACCATCGAGACGGACGACCAGACCTTTGCGCGTCACGGATGTCTCTTCGGGCTCTTCCGCCCAGGCGACATGGCTTGAACCCGGTCCGTGACAGGCTTCGCAACCCACATTGATATCCGTCCAGGTCGTTCGATAAGTATCGGTCTCTGCGTCGTAACCCTTGCGCAGGTTGGTCGAATGACACTCGGCACAACGGAAGTTCCAGTTGTAACCGGCCGCGGTCCAGTGCAGTTCGTCGCCGGCGACGATTTCTTCATTCGGATGCAGGTGGAACCAGCGTTGTCCGCCCTCTTCCGCCGGACGTGTATCCCAGGCAATGCTCAACGCCTGAAGCCTTCCGTCCGGAAACTCGATCAGGTATTGCTGCAACGGATCGGCACCGAAGGTGTATCCGATTGCGTAGTCGTGCAACTCACCATCGGGGCCATCAGTACGGACGAAATATGTTCCGTCGCTTTCATGGAACGTCGATGTGATACCGGCGTAGACGAACTCTTCGTTGTTGAAATCGCCGAGTAGGTGAGCCACGTCAGCAGATTGCATCGCCAGATCGTGGTGTGAACCCAGCCAGAGCGATGTTTGGTCCCGGTGACAACCAGTACAGACGACCCCGCCCACGTACTCTGCCTCAACAGACGCGGCGGATCCCGCATCGGTGGTCTGCATTGGCTGTTGCCGGTCGCAACCAGGCATCAACAGAACGGCAACGACCACGATTGCCTCGATGCTTGTTGTTTTCATTCTTTCGAGCCGCCCGGCTCCGCCGGTCGCGAGTGAATGGCCGATGTTAAGACGCTGCAGCAGAATGCGGCAAGGGCATATCAGTTGTCCAACTGAAACGGATAAATCACATCCCAGTCGTTTTTCATGTCGACGACGGTCCAGCCGTGTTCGCTTGCTTCGTCGAGTGCTTTGTCGAGACCACCGATGTGCGAACCGCGGGCATAAGCCCACTCGCGTTCATCGTCGGTGTGATGCACGATCACCTGAAGGCTGGGACCATCACCAGCTGCTGTCCACTGCAACATCTGCAGGTCACCGTCGGAATTTCCGAACGCCGCGATCGGACGTCGTCCGATGTGCTGGTTGATGCCGACCGGTTTGCCTTCCTTGTCGTCGATGAAGTTCACTTCAGGCAGCCGCACGAGTACCGGTCCTCCTTCGCGCATCTCGAACTGTGTTTTCACGGAGCTGCCGATGGCCTGTTCGGGTGGAACACCATAGACTTCCTCGGCAAACACCCGCATGAACTCGATGCCGCCACCCGAAACTATGAATGTCTTGAAACCATTGGCCCTCAGATAGTCGAGCACTTCGAGCATCGGTTGGTAGACCAGGTCTGTGTACGGCCTTTTGAAGCGAGGGTGACGTGCAGTATCAACCCATTCGGCCACCATATCTTGAAACTCATCGGTCGTGTTGCCGACGTGAGTCGTCATCAGTATCTCGATAAGCCCTTTCTTGCCAGACGCGATCAGCGCTTCCATATCGCCTTCGAGTACGGCTTTGTAAGGTTGCTGGTTTGCCCACTCCGGATGATCGGCAGCCATTGCTTTCACGCGATCCAGTGCAAAAGTAAGCTGGAAGTACAGGGGTTGTTCCGACCACAAGGTGCCGTCGTTGTCGAACACCGCGATGCGTTCGGCTTCGGGAACGAAATTCGGCGATGCCGGGTCACTGACGGACTGGACGAAATGGACGATGGTGTGTTTTGCACCACCATCGTTCCACGATGGCAGCGGTTCAGCGGCTATCGCAACCGACGAAGCAAGAGCACTGCCCACCACAAGCATGCGGAACAAACTTGCGGCTTTCTGCGCAGATTTCATTATTGTTTTCCCCAATCGAGAGATAAGCGAGCCCACACTGTGGGCTCGCTTTGTTTCAATACTGATGTTCAAGACTGGCGATCAGCCCCCCGGCGGCGCCAGTTTTTCCATGACCTGGTCGAGGCTGAAGCTCGCGGCCTTCTGCCGTGGAGGATACTCCTGGAAAGTCCCCAGAAATTGCCCCACATAAGCCTGCGCTGGCACCAGCAGGTAAGCTCGGTCGATCAGCCAGTCAAAGTATGTGTTCGATGTTATCTCTGCTCGCTCGTACGGGTCGCGCCGCAGATTGAAGATCAACGGTATACGCAACGGTACGAATGGTTCCATCCAGACCCGGAACGTGCCCGGCGACTTCTGCTCCATGAAAATGATCTTCCAGTCGGCATAACGCAGAGCCGTTAGATCTCCGTCGTCGGAGAAATAAAAGATCTCCTTCCGGGGGGATTCGTCGGTTTGGCCGGTCAGGTACGGCAGAAAGTTGTAGCCGTCGAGGTGAACGTTGTAGCGTCGCCCGATCGCACGATACCCGTCCAGGAGTTCTTGTTTGACGTCTGGGTCGCCGGCCGCCGCCAGGAAGGTCGGCAACCAGTCCATGTGGTGCATGATGTCGTTCGAGACTGAACCGGCTTCGATGTTGCCGGGCCAGCGCACCGCGGCGGGGACCCGCCAGCCGCCTTCCCAGTTGGTGTTCTTTTCGCCGCGGAACGGGGTTGCCGCCGCATCGGGCCAGGTATTGTAGTGTGGGCCATTGTCGGTCGAATAGAACACGATCGTGTTGTCGGCGATGCCGAGTTCGTCGAGCTTGTCGAGGAACTTGCCGATGTGCATGTCGTGTTCGACCATGCCGTCAGCGTATTCGTCCTGACCCGAGATCCCCCGCAGTTCGTCCTTGACGTGGGTGCGGAAGTGCATGCGCGTGCCGCTCCACCAGACGAAAAACGGCTTGCCGGCGGCGTGGGCTTCCTCAATGAAGCGGATGGCCTGGTCCGACGTATCGTCGTCCACCGTTTCCATGCGTTTCTTCGTCAGTGGACCCGTGTCTTCAATACGCCCATCGGCATAGCTGTGGATCACGCCTCTTGGCCCGAATTTTTCTTTGAAGGCCGGGTCTTTCGGATAGTCTTCGTTTTCCGGTTCTTCTTCGGCGTTCAGGTGGTACAGGTTGCCGTAGAACTCATCGAAACCGTGGTTGGTCGGAAGCATTTCGTCGCGATCACCGAGGTGATTCTTACCGAACTGCCCGGTCGCATATCCATGATTCTTCAGAAGTGCGGCAATCGTCGGTTCTTCTTCGCGCATGCCGAGTTCAGCACCCGGTAGTCCGACCTTGGATAAACCCGTGCGAAACACGCTCTGACCCATGATGAACGACGAACGTCCGGCGGTGCAGCTTTGTTCACCGTAGTAGTCGGTGAAGATCATGCCTTCATTCGCGATGCGGTCGATGTTGGGTGTGCGATAACCGACCAAACCCATCGTGTAGGCGCTGATGTTGGTCTGGCCGACGTCGTCACCCCAGACGACCAGAATGTTCGGCTTGCTTCCACCGCCTCCACCGGTCGCCGCGGCGTCCAGCGCGGCCTCTTCTGCTCCCTCCTGGGCACACGCCGTCCCGATGATGGCCAGCGAAGCCGGCAACAGCCACGCGGCACCAAACACCTGAAGCGCATGGTGCAGTTTCTTCGTGATCATTGTTGTTCTCCCCTTGTGACAAGCTGTCCGAGTCACAACCGCATTGCGGGAACCTGTGCGCACAAACGACTCTCGGTCGCTGCATGCGCACAGGCGTCACGGTTGAGTCATGAAAGGAATCGGTTTCTGGTGATTTGTTGCATCGAAGGGTAGCCGAAGACGCGGCCGATGTAAGCCCGTAATTCCACGGTACACCAGAATCAGAACCCTTTACCGAACGTCACTCCGAACACCGCAACCTGGTCACCGTCGACGAAATCGAAATCCAGTTGTGGGGCGATCTCCCAGTCACCAACCTCGAACCCATACTCGGCACCGATGCGTAGCAGAAACTCGCTGCCGCGGTCGCCTTCCTCGACACCGGGGGCAGCGTAGAACTTCCAAGGCCCGGTGTGGTAGGCAAACGGCAGCGCATAGACCCAAAAATCGAGATCGCCAAAGGTGTGTTCCGCCAGTGCACCTATTCCAAACGACTCGTTCAGCCGCCGTTCGTACTCGACACCCAGTGCGAGGCCGTTGTCGCGGCGCTCTTCATGGGTCGCACCGACGAAAAACGCGAGCAGATTGGAGTGAAAATGGTGTTCGGTCTGCTCTTCGTTATGCGTGGCTGGCGTGTGCGGTGTTTCCTGCCCGCGGATGCGAAACCCGGTGACAGGAACGCAAAGCAAACGAATGCGAATGCTTTATTCTTGTTCTTACCGATATTCACCGCGGCGCCGTTCCAGTCAAAC
>JAZFZN010000257.1:0-7318 GCA_036475515.1 Gammaproteobacteria bacterium | reverse complement strand
GATCTCGAGAAGATCACGGCCCAGAAGCCGCGGCTGAATCGCGCCCGCAGGTCGGTCGCAACATTCAAGCTTCGCGAAGGATCTCCGGTTGGTACCAATGTCACGTTGCGGCATGAGCGCATGTATGAATTCCTCGACCGGCTCGTCAACATCGCTATCCCGCGTGTGCGCGACTTCCGTGGTTTAAACCCGAAGTCTTTTGATGGGCGTGGTAACTACAGCCTGGGAGTATCGGAACAGATCATTTTCCCAGAGATCGACTACGACACCGTCGATGCGGTACGGGGAATGGACATCACGATCACGACCAGTGCGAAGAACGACGAGGCAGGGCGCGCTTTGCTGGAAGCATTCAGCTTCCCGTTCAAACGCTGAAGGATTTTATCGATGGCCAAGAAATCAATGATAGAGCGCGAAAAGAAGCGCGCAAAACTGGTTGCAAAGTACGCAGCGAAGCGCGCTGAGCTGAAGGCGATTATTCGCAGTCCGGGCGCATCTGACGAAGAACGTTATGCGGCGATCGCAAATCTGAACAAGATTCCGCGGAATGCCAGCCCTGTGCGGCAGCGCAATCGTTGTGCGGTTTCTGGTCGTCCACACGGCTACTACCGGAAGTTCGGTCTCGCCCGAAACAAACTGCGCAAGGCGACGATGCTGGGTGAGATTCCTGGACTGCGCAAGGCGAGCTGGTAACTGGAGCAGGTTGAAGTAATGAGCATGACCGATCCGATTTCTGATCTGTTGACCCGCATCCGCAATGGCCAGAAGGCAAGGATGACCGAGGTGCGGATGCCGTCTTCGAAGCTGAAGGTGGCTGTTGCCCGGGTCCTGAAGGACGAGGGATACATTTCGGATTACACGACGGAAGAAGACGGCGTGATGAAAACACTGGTCGTGCGTCTCAAGTATTTCGATGGCGCGCCGGTGATCGAACGGCTGAGTCGTGTCAGTAAGCCGGGTTTGCGTGTGTACAAAGGCGCGGATGAGTTGCCGACAGTACTTGGTGGGCTCGGTATCGCGATCGTGTCGACCTCACAGGGGGTCATGAGCGACCGCGAAGCGCGCGTCAAACGCCAGGGCGGCGAAGTATTGTGCGTCGTTTCCTGACGGGGACGCTGAGGAACTGAGAAATGTCGCGAGTCGCGAAGCAACCAGTGGAACTGCCAAAGGGCGTCGAATTCAAGATGGACGGTCGGACGGCGAAGGTGAAAGGTTCTAACGGCGAGTTGTCACTCGACGTTCACGCGTCGGTCGATATTGCCGAGGAAGGCAACCAGCTCAATATCTCGGCTGCGTCGCCGGAACGTGACGCGCTGGCCCTGGCGGGCACCACACGTGCACTGCTGGCCAATATGGTGACCGGAGTCAGCAAGGGTTTCGAAAAGAAACTGCAGCTGGTCGGTATCGGTTACCGTGCGAAGGTACAGGGCAAGGTCATCGACCTGACCCTTGGGTTTTCCCACCCGGTGAAATACCAGGTGCCGGAAGGCATCACGATCGAAATACCCAGCCAGACGGAGATCGTCGTAAAGGGTGCGGACAAACAGGCCGTTGGACAGGTTGCTGCCCAGATCCGCGCATACCGGCCACCGGAGCCTTACAAAGGCAAGGGCGTGCGTTACGCGGACGAACGCGTGGTCATCAAAGAGGCCAAGAAGACGTAACGGCGTCTGGAGTGCAAGAAGAGATGGCGATGGACAAGAAACAGGCTCGTTTGCGTCGCGCACGACGCACACGCGCGAAGATCGGTGAACTCAAGAAACCGCGTCTGACCGTGCACCGCACACCGCGGCACATGTACGCGCAGATCATCGCGTCAGACACCCAGGCGGTCGTGGCATCTGCGTCTACCGTTCAGAAAGACGTGCGCAAGGGTTTGGAAAAGACCGGCAACACAGAAGCTGCCGCCGCGGTTGGAAAAGCCATCGCAGCGAAGGCGAAAAAAGCCGGTATCGAGCAGGTCGCCTTCGATCGCTCCGGGTTTTTGTATCACGGTCGCGTCAAGGCGCTGGCCGAAGCCGCACGCGAAGCGGGTCTGAAGTTCTGACGGGATTTGTAAGCGATGGCGAGAGAAGAAAGGAACATTGGCGGCGACGACCTGCTCGAGCGTCTGGTCGCAGTCAATCGCGTAGCCAAGGTCGTCAAGGGTGGCCGCCAGTTTGGTTTCACGGCGTTGAGCGTAGTCGGTGACGGGGCCGGCAAAGTCGGCTTCGGGTACGGCAAAGCGCGCGAAGTGCCTTTGGCGATCCAGAAAGCGATGCAGAATGCCCGCAAGAACATGCACCGTGTCCACCTGAAAGGCGACACATTGCAGTACGCGGTCAATGGCAGTCACGGTGCGAGCCATGTGTTTATGTCGCCGGCGTCGTCTGGCACCGGCATCATCGCCGGTGGTGCGATGCGTGCAGTGTTCGAATGCGCCGGTGTGCAGAACGTGCTTGCAAAGACTTATGGGTCGCGCAATCCGATCAATGTCGTGCGTGCGACCATCGGAACACTGACGGACATGCACTCGCCGGAATCGATCGCGGCGAAGCGCGGCAAGAAAGTCGAAGAGATCACGGACTAACCGTTATGGCGAAGAAAAAAGCCAAACAGCTGAAACTTACACTCATCAAGAGCCGGCACGGGCGCCTGAAGAACCACCGTGCCTGTGTCGCCGGGCTGGGTCTCAGGCGTATACATCAGTCTGTGGTTGTCGACGACACGCCGGAAAACCGCGGCATGATCGGCAAGGTCAACTACCTGCTCAACGTGGAGGAAGTCTGAATGCGTCTGAACACGATCAAGCCTGCACCGGGCAGCAAGCGTGCCGGTAAGCGCGTTGGTCGCGGCGAAGGTTCCGGTGTGGGCAAGACCTGTGGTCGAGGTCAGAAAGGCCAGAAGTCACGCTCGGGCGGCTACCACAAAATCGGTTTTGAAGGCGGTCAGATGCCTTTGCAACGACGTCTTCCAAAGGTCGGTTTCAACTCGCGTATGTCCCGAACACGCTTCGAGGTACGCCTGCACGAACTCGCCGCCGTCGGCGACCTGATCGATCTCGAATCACTGAAACGCGCCGGTGTCGTCTCTGCTCTGACTGAGAAAGCCAAAATCATCGCCTCCGGTAAGATCGATACGGCCGTCACCGTGAAGGCCGATGTTGGCGTTACAGCGGGCGCACGCAAAGCCATCGAAGCCGCTGGCGGCAAGATCGAGGGGTAACGAACACCAGTGGCAAGAAGCTTCAGCAGCCCGGCAACCGCATTCGCCGAAGCGACCAAGTTTTCGGAGCTTCGCCAGCGGCTGTTGTTCCTGATCGGGGCACTGATTGTGTACCGGATCGGGACGTTCATCCCTGTCCCGGGGATCGACCCTGCCGCGCTCGCACGTTTCTTCGAACAACAGGCTGGCATCTTCCAGATGTTCAACATGTTCTCGGGCAACGCACTGGAACGCATGTCGATCTTTGCGCTCGGGATCATGCCTTACATCTCGGCTTCGATCATCATGCAGATGATGTCCGTCATGGTGCCGTCATTGCAGCAGCTAAAGAAAGAAGGTGAGGCTGGACGCCGCAAAATCACGCAATACACACGTTACGGTACTTTCGGACTCGCATCGTTCCAGTCGATCGCCGTGGCCACTGGGCTACAAAGCCAGGGTATGGTCCTTTATCCGGGACCGCAATTCGTATTTACGGCTGCCGTGACACTCGTAACGGGCACGATGTTCCTGATGTGGCTCGGGGAACAGATCACCGAGCGAGGCATCGGCAACGGCATCTCGATCATCATTCTGTCCGGTATTATCTCGGGTCTGCCATCCGCGATCGGCGGTACGCTGGAACTCGTGCGCAATGGCGAGATGCTGCCAGCGCTGGCCCTGGTGTTGTTCATGCTGATCCTGGCCGTGACGACTGCGGTCGTGTTTGTCGAACGCGGCCAGCGACGCATTCCGGTGCACTATGCGAAGCGCCAGCAGGGGCGCCGACTCTATCAGGGGCAGACCAGCCACCTGCCGTTCAAACTGAATATGGCAGGTGTCATTCCTCCCATTTTCGCGTCCAGCATCATCCTGTTCCCGGCGACGATCGCCGGCTGGTTCGGTAACGTCGAAGGCTGGGGATGGATGCAGGACTTCGCACAAATGTTTCAGCCAGGCCAGCCGATCTATGTGTTCGTCTACGGCACGCTGATTATTTTCTTTGCATTTTTCTACACGGCGCTGGTTTTCAATTCCCGGGAGACAGCGGACAACCTGAAGCGTTCAGGTGCGTTCATTCCGGGAATCCGTCCGGGCAAACAGACCGGCGAGTACATCGACGACGTGCTCACAAAACTGACGTTTTGGGGTGCTATGTATCTGGCGATCGTGTGTTTGTTGCCGGAATTCATGATTTTGTACTGGCGTGTTCCGTTCTACTTTGGCGGCACGTCTTTGTTGATCATCGTCGTCGTGACGATGGATTTCATGGCGCAACTGCAGGCCCACATGATGTCGCATCAATACGAAGGACTGATGCGCAAAGCAAACATCAAGGGTGTCGGCGGTTCGGGCCGTATTCGCTGATCGGTGGTACGGGAGAAGGACGATGAAAGTACGTGCTTCAGTCAAGAAGATCTGCAGAAACTGCAAGATTGTCCGTCGCCATGGCGTCGTGCGTGTAATCTGCACAGACCCGCGCCATAAGCAGCGCCAGGGTTAGAGAGGACTCGAGGAAAAGTTATGGCTCGCATAGCTGGAATCAATGTGCCGGTGCACAAGCACACGGAGATTGCTCTGACAGCCATCTACGGTATCGGCCGCACGCGTGCCCGTCAGGTCTGTGAGGCAGCAGGCGTTGCGACGCACGTGAAGATCAAAGACCTGACCGAGGAAGAACTCGACAAGTTGCGTGCAGCGGTGGCGCAGCTCCCGGTCGAGGGTGATCTGCGTCGTGAGATCGGCATGAACATCAAACGTCTGTTGGATCTCGGTACTTATCGTGGTATCCGTCACCGACGCGGGCTACCGGTACGCGGACAGCGTACCAAGACAAACGCACGCACCCGTAAGGGGCCGCGCCGCATCATCAAGAAGTAACAGGTACGGACATCAATGGCCAAACCGAGCAGTAAGCCACGCAAAAAGGCAAGAACGCAGGTAGTCGATGGCGTGGCACATATCCACGCGTCGTTTAACAACACCATCGTGACGATCTCGGATCGTCAGGGCAACACCTTGTCCTGGGCGACAGCCGGTGGTTGCGGTTTCAAAGGTTCGCGCAAGAGCACACCATTTGCTGCTCAGGTGGCGGCTGAGAAGGCGGGTGCCGTCGCGCGTGATGTCTACGGTGTCAAGAACCTCGAGGTGCGCGTGAAGGGTCCGGGACCGGGACGCGAGTCCGCGGTTCGTTCACTGAACAACGCAGGATTTCGAATCACACAAATCGCTGACATCACGCCAATTCCGCACAATGGCGTGAGACCGCCAAAGCGGCGCAGAGTCTGACGGAGCATTTGAATTATGGCGAGGTATACGGGACCGACGTGTAAGCTGTCACGCCGCGAGGGAACGGATCTGTTCCTGAAAAGCGGTGTGCGTCCGCTCGAGTCGAAGTGCAAGGCCGAAACGCCTCCCGGCCACCACGGCCAGGGGCGTCGCAGCCGTCTGTCCAACTACGGGGTGCAGCTCAGAGAGAAGCAGAAGCTGCGGCGTATGTATGGTGTGCTGGAACGCCAGTTCCGCAACTACTACAAAAAGGCCGCCCGGCAGAGCGGTGCCACCGGTGAAAACCTGCTGAAACTGCTTGAATCGCGTCTCGACAATGTCGTGTACCGCATGGGCTTTGCGTCCACGCGTGCCGAAGCACGTCAGCTGGTCGGACACAAGGCGATCGAGGTCAACGGCAAGTGCGTGAACATCCCGTCGTACCAGGTTTCTGCGGGAGACGCGATTGCCGTACGCGAAAAATCACGCCAGCAGTCTCGTATCGAGAATGCGCTGAACATTGCCACCCAGGTCGGCTTGCCGGAATGGGTCGAAGTTGACGAAAAGAAGATGACCGGCACATTCAAGGCTGTTCCGGAACGGGACGAAGTCCTTCCGGACATCAATGAAAACCTGGTCGTAGAGCTGTACTCGAAGTGATTCTTCGGTCGCTGACGCGACCTCGGAAATAATTTTGTTTTTTTGAAGTAACCGTTGAGAGGCTTTGCAGATGCAAGCATCCGTTTCTGAATTCCTGAAGCCACGGGTCGTCAAGGTCCAGAACCTGACCGGCCAGCACGCAAAGGTCACGATCGAACCCTTTGAACGCGGCTTCGGTCACACGCTTGGCAATGCGCTGCGACGCATTCTGTTGTCGTCCATGCCCGGTGCGGCTGTCGTCGAAGCTGAAATTGACGGTGTTCTGCACGAGTACACCAGCATGGAAGGTGTACAGGAAGACGTCGTTGATATTCTTCTGAACCTGAAGAGTGTCGCAATCGCGATGCACACGCGGGATGAAACCGAGCTGACCCTGTCGAAGAAGGGTCCTGGTCCTGTGACGGCCGGCCACATCTCGACCGACCACGACGTCGAGATCTGTAATCCGGATTTCGTGATCGCGAATCTGACCAAGGACGGCGACCTGAACATGCGCCTGAAAGTGCGTCGTGGACGCGGCTATATGCCAGCCGTTCAACGCGCGACCTTCGAAGAGGAAACACGTCCGATCGGTGTTCTGCAACTGGATGCATCCTTCAGCCCGGTTCGCCGCGTGAGTTACGCAGTCGAGGCGGCTCGTGTGGAACAGCGGACTGACCTCGACAAGCTGGTCGTCGACATCGAAACCGACGGCACGATCGATCCTGAAGAGGCCATCCGTCGCGCGGGTGGCATTCTGAAGGATCAACTGACCGTGTTCGTCGAACTTGAGGGTACGGACGAAGGCATTGGTGCTGCCGCCGAGACGCAGCTCGATCCGATCCTGCTGCGTCCGGTCGACGAGTTGGAACTGACCGTGCGCTCGGCAAACTGTCTGAAGGCCGAGAACATCAATTACATCGGCGATCTCGTACAACGCACCGAAGTCGAGCTTCTGCGCACGCCGAACCTCGGCAAAAAGTCGCTGACCGAGATCAAGGAAGTATTACAGAGCCACGGATTGTCACTCGGAATGCGGGTCGAAAACTGGCCGCCACCGAGTCTGCGCCAGGAAGAAAGAGAAGTCCTGACGGGCTGATCGGGGTAGAGGAACATGCGCCACCGCAAATCCGGCAGCAAGATAAGCCGCAACGCATCGCATCGCAAAGCGATGTTGCGCAACATGGCGGCGTCACTGCTGCGTCATGAAACCATTCGTACGACTGTG